>NZ_JAIUGQ010000044.1:0-53303 GCF_020164715.1 Mesorhizobium sp. ESP7-2 | reverse complement strand
CTCCCAGCATGCATGTTGAATCAGAACTGCGATGATTTGGGAATCCCACGACTCTTATAAATCTCATCCCGCTCTAGAGCCGCTGCCTCTGGCCTCAATGCCGGCCGGTTCTGCCGCTAGAGAATCCCGCCTTGGGTGCCCATGATGGAAAACGTGGCCGCCCAACCGGTCCAAGGGATGAAAGTCCCGTCTCAGAGTCGGCATATTTGGTTCGAACATCCCTATGACCGCTGAACTATCAGCCGGCGCCACCGATCGCGCCGATGTGCCGGCAAGAGCGATGCTCCTACTGCCGCTGACGGTCGCCTGCGGCGTGTTCATGACCAGCCTCGACCAGAATGTCGTGGTGACGGCTTTGCCGGGCATCAGCGAAAGCCTTGGCCGGCCGCCCAGCCAGCTCGGCCTGCTGATCACCGCCTACGTCGCCAGCCTGATCATCTCGATGCCGCTCGGCGGCTGGGCGGCCGACCGTTTCGGCCTGCGCAACGTCTATTGCTTCGCCTTGCTGGTGTTTGCCGCTTCATCGGCCCTGTGCGGACTGTCTGATAACATCTGGATGCTGGTCGGCGCCCGCGCGCTGCAGGGCTTCGGCGGCGCGCTGATGGGCACGCTCGGCCAGGTCGTCATCCTGTCGACCTTCCCGCGCAGCCGGACCCTGAAGATCAACATGTATATCTCGCTGGCCGGACAGTCCGGGCCGCTGGTCGGTCCGCTCGTCGGCGGTGCGCTGACCACCTACATCTCCTGGCGCTGGATCTTCTTCATCAACGTGCCGTTCGCGCTCGCGGCGGCAATCCTTGCCGCCTCACTGTTCCCGACAATGACCAAGCCGGTGCGCACGCGGTTCGATTTTCCAGGCTTTTTGCTGGTCGGCAGCGGCATGGTCCTGCTGGTCTTCGGCATGGACTCGCTCGCGGCGAAAGACGCGGCCGGCAGCATGATCGCCGCCGAGCTCGTGCTGGCGCTCATCATCCTTGCGTCCGCCTCCTTCTACTGTCTGCGTGTGCGCAATCCCCTGCTCGATCTCAAGCTCCTGCGCATCCGCACCTTCCGCATCTCCTTCCTTACCGGCGGCGGGCTGGATACGATCGGTCTCAGCTCCGTCGTCTTCCTGCTGCCACTGATGTTCCAGCTCGGCTTCGGCATGAGCGCGGTGCAGGCGGGATCGCTGACCTTCGTGGCAGCGGTCGGCTCGGTAGGTATGCGTGTCTTCATGCCACGCCTTCTCAACCGCTTCGGTTTTCGCCGCGTGCTGGTCTTCAACACGCCCGTTGTTGCCGGCATGGTCGCGGGCTTCGCCTTGATGCAAGCAACGACGCCGGTCTGGATCACGCTCACCTACATCTTCGTCTTTGGCGTCTTTCGCTCGGTGCAATGGGCTTCGACCGGCAACCTCGCCTATTCAGACATCGCGCCCGAACAGCTCGCCCGCTTCAGCGCGCTCTACTACATCCTCTGGCAGCTGGCGGTCGCGATCAGCGTCGGCCTGGCGGCTGCGATGCTGTCATTTCTCGCCGGCAACGGGCCGGCCGTCGCCGGCGACTTCCGGATCCTGTTCGTGATCGAAGGCGTCATCACGCTCTGCGCCCTGCTCGCCTATCTCAAGCTGACGCCACAGGACGGCGCCCATGTCAGCGGTCACGGTGCGCACATGAATACGGAATAGCGGGCCTGCGGCGGGCGAAACCTACTCGCTGAACGTCACCCATTCCTCGAGCGGCTCACGATCGGTGCGGAAGGCGTTCTCGGGCTTGGAAGTGTCTTCATAGCCGAGCGCCATGCCGCAGACGACGATCTCCTCGTCGGGAATGCCGAGCACCGGCCGGATCTGCCGGTGGTAGGGCGCGAAGGCCGCTTGCGGACAGGTATGCAGACCCCTGCCCCGCGCCGCGACCATGATGTTCTGCAGGAACATGCCGTAGTCGATCCACGAACCCTGGTTGAGCCGGCGGTCGATGGTGAAGATCATGCCGACCGGCGCGTCGAAGAAGACGAAGTTGCGGTCGTGCTGGGCGCGCATCTTGTCGACTTCCCGGCGACCTATGCCGAGCGCGCCGTAGAGGCCGAACCCGTTGGCACGGCGGCGGGTGAGATACGGTTCGAAGAACTGGGTCGGATAATAGCGATATTCGTCCCAGTCGGCTTTTTCCGCGCGGATGCCGGAATTCATGATGGCATCCGTGATCCGCTGCTTGGTCCCGCCCTTGGTGACGTAGACCCGCCAGGGCTGCATGTTGGTGCCGGAGGGAGCGCGCGCCGCGACAGCCAGTATGTCACGGATCGTCTCGTCGTCGATCATGTCGGGCAGAAATGCGCGCACCGAACGGCGCGACATGATCGCATCGTCGACGATCTCGGCATCAACCGCGATTCGAGCCTTCTTTTCCAGCATGGGCCGTCCCTTAGCCATGTTCTCGATCGGACGTCCCCACTCGCCGCTCGCGGCGGAGCCTTTGCATGAACCGTCAGAATCCTGCAAGCAAATCTTGAGCATTGGTGAAAATCTACTTGATTTTTTCATGAGCTTCATTTCTCATGAAATTCGACTGTAATTTTTCATGAAGTGAGCGATTTGGTCTCCCCTACCGCACGAACATTACAGGGACCTGACGAGCGAGTCCTGGCCGGCGATATCAGGGCCTTGCGCCGGGTGCGAGGGCTGACGCTTGCCGAGATCGCGCTGCAACTCGGCCGTTCGGTCGGCTGGGTCAGCCAGGTCGAGCGCGGACTGTCGACGCCGTCGCTCAGCGACCTCAGGGCTTTCGCCGATTTGTTCGGCGTGCCGATCAGCCTGTTCTTCAGCCATGACGTGCCCGTGGAAAGCGAGCGCGGCGTGGTGGTGCGCGCCGGCAAGCGCCGCACCCTTGGCACCAGCGAATCCGGCCTTGTGGAGGAGCTTCTGTCACCGGACCTCGGTGGTAGCTTCGAGATGGTGCGGTCAGTCTTCGCACCTGGCGCGGAGTTGAAGAACGAGGCCCGCCGCCCGACCGAGGAGGCTGGATACATCGTGTCCGGGCAGTTCGACATCGAAATAGCCGGGGTCTGGCACCGGCTCGGCGAAGGCGACTCCTTCCGCTTCGAAGGCAAGCCTTACCGCTGGCGCAACCCGGGTAGCGAGCCGGCGGTCGTAATCTGGGTGGTTTCGCCACCCGTCTATTGAATGCATGGCACCTAGAACCGTGCAGCGGTTTTGGGAAAAGGACGTGCATCAAACAAAGATAGAAGCGCGACGCGCTCGAAGATTGGGAGAAGAACATGGCGGGTTTGCCGAGCACGGCGCGCGTGGTGATCATCGGAGGTGGCGTTGTCGGCACCTCTTCGCTCTATCATCTGGCCAAGGCCGGCTGGACCGACTGCGTTCTTCTGGAAAAGAACGAGCTGACCTCGGGCTCGACTTGGCATGCCGCCGGCAATGTGCCGACCTTCTCCTCCTCCTGGTCGCTGATGAACATGCAGCGCTATTCGACCGAGCTCTATCGTGGCCTCGCCGACGCGGTCGACTATCCCATGAACTACCATGTCACCGGTTCGCTCAGGCTCGCCCACACAAACGAGCGCATGCAGGAATTCCAGCGCGCCAAGGGCATGGGCCGCTACCAGGGCATGGACATAGACGTGGTCGGGCTCGACGAGATCAAGCGCCGCTACCCCTTCCTTGAAACGCATGAGTTGAAGGGCGCGCTCTACGATCCGAGCGACGGCGACATCGACCCGGCGCAGTTGACGCAGGCGCTGGCCAAGGGCGCGCGCGACATGGGCGCGAAAATCATCCGCTTCTGCCCCGTCACCGGCGTGCGCCGTGAGAAGGACGAGTGGGTGGTCGTAACGGCGCAAGGCGAGATCCGCTGCGAGATCGTCGTCAATGCGGCCGGCTACCGTGCCGCCGAAGTCGGCAGGGTGTTCGGCCGTGAAGTGCCGATGATGGTGATGAGCCACCAGTACATATTGTTCGAGGAAATACCCGACCTGGCCGCCTGGTCGAAGGAACAGGGCAAGAAGCTGCCGCTGCTGCGCGACGTCGACACCTCATACTATTTGCGCCAGGAAAAGGCCGGCATGAATCTTGGTCCCTATGAGCGCAATTGCCGCGCGCATTGGGCAACCCACGACGATCCCATGCCGGACGACTTTTCCTTCCAGCTTTTCCCCGACGATCTCGACCGGCTGGAGCATTATCTGGCGGATGCGGTCGCCCGCGTCCCGATCCTGGGCACCGCCGGCCTGTCCAAGGTCATCAACGGCCCGATCCCTTATACGCCGGACGGCAATCCGCTGATCGGGCCGATGCCGGGCGTTCCCAATGCCTTCGAGGCTTGCGTCTTCACCTTCGGCATCGCCCAGGGCGGCGGCGCCGGCAAGGTGCTGGCCGAATGGGTGACGCAAGGCCAGACCGAATGGGACATGTGGTCCTGCGATCCGCGCCGCTTTACCTCTTTCGCCTCAGCACCGGATTATTGCGTGGCCAAGGGCATGGAAATCTATGGCAATGAATACGCCATCCAGTTCCCGCGTCACACCTGGCCGGAAGGACGTGACAGGAAACTGTCGCCGATCCACGATCGCATCAAGGCGTTCGGCGCCCGCTTCGATGCCTATAATGGCTGGGAACGCGCCACCTGGTACGCGCAGGACGGCGACGACGTCTCCGAGGAAGCGACGCTGACCTTCCGCCGCGAAGGGCCCTGGCAGCAACGCGTCCGCGAAGAGTGCCTGGCGGTCCGCGACGCCGCCGGCATCCTCGACCTGCCCGGCTTCTCGCGCTTCAACCTCGAGGGTCCAGGTGCCGCCGAATGGTTGAGCCGGCAAGTGACCGGCCTGGTGCCGAAGCCGGGCCGCATCGGCCTCGTCTATTTCTCCGACGACAAGGGCCGCATCGTCACCGAAATGTCGGTGGTACGCCATGGCGAAGAGTCCATGACGCTGATCACCGCGGCGGTGGCGCAGTGGCATGACTTCGAATGGCTGAAATCGCACATGCCTGGGGATGCCGCGTTCAAGCTGATCGACCGGACGGAGGAATTCTCCACGCAGATCCTGGCCGGTCCCAATTCGCGCAAAATCCTTGCCGATGTCTGTGAGGCCGACCTGACCTTGCCATGGCTGACGCATCAGGAAACCAGGATCGCCGGCCGCTGGGCCAAGCTGGTCCGCGTCTCCTTTGCCGGCGAGCTTGGCTGGGAGATCCACACCAGGGTCGACGACACCGCGGCAATCTTCGACGCGATCTGCGCCGCCGGGCAAAATCATGGGCTGAAGCCGTTCGGCATGTACGCACTGGATTCGCTGCGTCTGGAAAAGGGCTACCGCACCTGGAAGGGCGACCTGTCGACGGACTACTCGGTCCTGCAGGGCGGGCTCGAGCGCTTCGTCAAATGGGAAAAGCCCGACTTCCGTGGCAAGGCGGCCCTCCAGAACGAGAAACAGCAAGGCGTGAAGAAGCGCTTCGTCACGCTGGTGATCGAAAATCCCGGCGATTGCGACGCGCCTTACATGTCGACGCTCTGGCATGACGGCCAGATCGTCGGCGAGACGACCTCGGGCGGCTGGGGCCATCGCATCGACAAGTCGATCGCGCTCGGCATGCTGCGCGCCGACCTGAGCGAACCCGGTACCGCCGTCGAGGTCGAGATCTTCGGCGACCGCTTCAAGGCAGTCGTGCAGCAGGACGAGCCCTTGTGGGATCCCAGGAACGAAAGACTGCGCGCATGAAGCCGGTTATCCTCACCGATGGCGGCATGGGTCAGGAGTTGGTGCGGCGCAGCAAGTCCGAGCCGACGCCGCTGTGGTCGGCCAGGGTGCTGATCGACGAACCGGACCTCGTGCGCGGCTTGCATGCCGAATTCATCCGCGCCGGCGCCCGCGTCATCACCATAAACACCTATTCGGCGACGCCGGAACGGCTGGCGCGCGAAGGTGCGGAAGACCTGTTCAAGCCATTGCAGAAGCGTGGCATCGACCTCGCCAGGCAAGCGCGCGACGAAGCCGGTGAGGCGGCGATCGCCGGCTGCCTGTCACCGCTTTTCGGCAGCTACGCGCCGGCGCTGACCATCTCCTATCAGGACACGCTCGACATCTACCGCCGTATCGTCGCCGAGCAGGCTGATGGCGTCGACCTGTTCCTGTGCGAGACCATGGCGTCGGCCGAAGAGGCACGCGCGGCGGTCACCGCCGCATCGGAAAGCGGCAAGCCTGTCTGGGTGTCATGGACCCTGGCCGACCACGGCACGCCGCGCTTGCGCAGTGGCGAGACGATTGCTTCGGCGGCGGAGGCGCTCGGAAATCTGCCGGTGGCGGCGCGTCTGCTCAACTGCTGCCGCCCGGAAGCGATCGCGGCGGCCTTGCCGGAACTGATCGAGCTCGGCGGCCCGGTCGGCGCCTATGCCAATGGCTTCACCTCCACCGAAGCGCTCAAGCATGGCGGCACGGTGGATGTACTGCATGCCCGCCACGACCTCGGTCCGGATGCCTACGCCGACCAGGCTGTCGGCTGGGTCGAAGCCGGTGCGGACATCGTCGGCGGTTGCTGCGAGGTCGGTCCTGCCCATATCGCCGCCTTGCGCGACCGGCTGCAACAGGACGGCTACGCCATCTCGGGAGTCTCACATGCCTAAACCATCATCGCGCATCACCGGCATCGTGCCATCGGGCAAGGACGGCTGGGAGGTTCATTTCGCCGCCTGGAGCCGCAAGGAAGCCGGCGAGGACATCATCATGCTGTCGGCCGGCGACCATGATTTCGACACGCCGTCGGAAACGATCGAAGCTTGCGTGGTAGCGGTTCGCGGCAGCAACCATCACTACACGCCGCTCCCCGGCCTGCCGCGCCTGCGCAAGGCGATGGCGGCGGCCTCCAGCGCCTGCACCGGCGTCGAGACGATGCCGGAAGAGGTCATCGCCACATCGGGCGGCCAGGCCGCACTCTACGCGGCCGTGCAGGCTGTTCTCGACCCGGGCGACCACGCCATCGTCGTCGCCCCCTACTATGCCACCTATCCCAACACCTTCAGTGCGGCGGGTGCCAGTTTCACCGTGGTCGAGACACCGGCCGAGGATGGGTTCCAACCCCGCACCGACATGATCCGCGCGGCACTCAAGCCCAACACGCGCGCCATCCTGATCAACACGCCGAACAACCCGACCGGCGCTGTCTATTCGCGCGAGCGCCTGGAACAGCTGGCCGAAATCTGCCGCGAGCACGATCTCTGGCTGCTGTCCGACGAGGTCTACTGGACGCTGGGCGGCGGCGAGCATGTCTCACCGCGCTCGCTGCCCGGCATGGCCGAGCGCACGCTGGTTATCAATTCCATGTCCAAGAGCCATGGCATGACCGGCTGGCGCATGGGCTGGCTGACCGGTCCGGAGAAAATGATCACACTGCTGATCAACCTCAACCTGGTGACGACCTACGGCCTGCCGGCCTTCATTTCGATCGCTTGCACCGAGGCGCTGGAGCAAAACTATGGCGTCAAGGACATCGCCGAACGCTACGCCGCACGCCGCACCGTCCTGCTCGATGCGGTACGCGGCATGAACGATGTCACCGTGCGCGGTTCCGAAGGCGGCATGTATGTCATGCTCGACATATCGGACGTCGAACCCGATGACGAGAAATTCGCCTTCGCCTTCCTCGACAAGGAGAAGGTCGGCGTCATGCCGGGCTCGAGTTTCGGCGAAGCCGCGGCCGGTCATATCAGAATCAGCCTGTGCCAGCCCGAACCCGTGCTCAGAGAAGCCGCCTCCCGGCTGCGCCGTTTCGTTTCCAGCTACCGCCGCGAGGCCGCATGACCACCAGGACTCTTCCCACCAAAGCGCGGGCCGTCATCATCGGCGGCGGCGTCTCGGGCTGCTCTGTCGCCTACCATCTGGCCAAGCTCGGCTGGACCGACATCGTGCTTCTGGAGCGCAAGCAGCTGACGTCGGGCACGACATGGCATGCCGCTGGCCTGATCGGCCAGTTGCGCGGTTCGCAGAACATGACCCGGCTGGCGAAATACTCGGCCGATCTCTACGTCAAGCTGGAAGCCGAAACCGAAGTCGGCACCGGCATGCGCCAGGTCGGCTCGATCACCGTGGCGCTGACCGAGGAGCGCAAGCACGAAATCTACCGCCAAGCGTCGCTGGCCCGGGCCTTCGATGTCGACGTGCGCGAGATTTCTCCCAACGAAGTCAAGGAGATGTACCCGCACGTCAACGTCTCCGACGTGATCGGCGCCGTGCATCTGCCGCTCGACGGCCAGTGCGACCCGGCCAACATCGCCATGGCGCTGGCCAAGGGTGCGCGTCAGCGCGGCGCCACCATCGCCGAGAATGTGAAGGTCACCAAGGTCCATACGAAAAATGGCCGCGTCTCCGGCGTGTCCTGGGCGCAAGGCGAAGACCAAGGCACGATCGAGACCGACATCGTCATCAACTGCGCCGGCATGTGGGCGCGCGACCTCGGCGCCCGGAACGGCGTCAACATCCCGCTGCACGCCTGCGAGCATTTTTATCTCGTCACCGAGCCGATCCCTGACCTCGGCCGCCTGCCGGTGCTGCGCGTGCCGGACGAGTGTGCCTACTACAAGGAAGACGCCGGCAAGATGATGCTCGGTGCCTTCGAACCGGTGGCCAAACCATGGGGTATGGACGGCATCCGCGAGGATTTCTGCTTCGACCAGTTGCCGGAGGATATGGACCATTTCGAGCCGATCCTCGAAATGGGCGTCAACCGCATGCCGATGCTGGCCACCGCCGGCATCCACACTTTCTTCAACGGCCCTGAAAGCTTCACCCCCGACGACCGCTACTATCTCGGCGAGGCGCCGGAACTGCGCGGCTACTGGATGGCGACCGGCTACAATTCGATCGGCATCGTCTCGTCCGGCGGCGCCGGCATGGCGCTGGCGCAGTGGATCAACGACGGCGAAGCGCCGTTCGACCTCTGGGAGGTCGACATCCGCCGCACGCAGCCGTTCCAGAAGAACCGCCGCTATCTCAAGGAGCGCGTTTCCGAAACGCTCGGCCTGCTCTATGCCGACCATTTTCCTTACCGGCAGATGGCGACATCGCGTGGCGTGCGCCGCTCGCCCCTGCATGAGCATCTGAAGGCGCGCGGCGCCGTGTTCGGCGAGGTCGCCGGCTGGGAGCGCGCCAACTGGTTCGCGCGCGAAGGCCAGGAACGCGAATATCGCTATTCCTGGAAGCGGCAGAACTGGTTCGACAACCAGCGCGAGGAACACCTCGCCGTCCGCAACAAGGTCGGGCTGTTCGACATGACCTCGTTCGGCAAGATCCGTGTCGAGGGCCGCGACGCCTGCGCCTTCCTGCAAAGATTGTGCGCCAACGACATGGATGTGGCGCCGGGCAAGATCGTCTACACCCAGATGCTCAACCAGCGCGGCGGCATAGAGAGCGACCTCACCGTGTCGCGGCTTTCGGATACGGCCTATTTCCTCGTCGTGCCGGGCGCCACGCTGCAACGCGACCTCGCCTGGCTGCGCCGGCATATCAGCGAGCAGTTCGTCGTCATCACGGACGTAACCGCGGCCGAAAGCGTGCTCTGCCTGATGGGGCCGGATGCGCGCAAACTGATCCGGAAGGTCAGCCCGAACGACTTCTCCAACGAGAACAATCCGTTCGGCACCTTCCAGGAGATCGAGATTGGCATGGGCCTCGCTCGGGCGCACCGCGTCACCTATGTCGGCGAACTCGGTTGGGAGCTCTACGTCTCGACCGATCAGGCCGCCCACGTCTTCGAGGCGATCGACGAGGCTGGTGCCGATGTCGGGCTGAAACTCTGCGGCCTGCACACGCTGGATTCCTGCCGCATCGAAAAAGCTTTCCGCCATTTCGGCCACGACATCACCGATGAAGACAACGTGCTGGAGGCGGGCCTCGGCTTCGCCGTGAAGACGGCCAAGGGCGATTTCATCGGCCGCGATGCCGTGCTGCGGAAGAAAGAGGCCGGATTGAACCGCCGTCTGGTCCAGTTCCGCCTGAAGGACCCGCAGCCGTTGCTCTTCCACAACGAGGCGATCCTGCGCGATGGCAAGATCGTCGGTCCGGTCACTTCGGGCAACTATGGTCATCATCTCGGCGGCGCGATCGGGCTGGGCTATGTGCCATGCAAGGGCGAGAGCGAAGCGGATGTGCTGGGTTCGACCTACGAAATCGAGATCGCCGGCGAACGGTTTGCCGCCGAAGCATCGCTGAAGCCGATGTATGATCCGAAGGCGGAACGGACGAAGATGTAGCGCCTCTTACCCTTCTCCCCGTTCTACGGGGAGAAGGTGGCCCGAAGGGCCGGATGAGGGGCGGCGCCGAGTTGGCAAGGCTAGCGCTGCCCCTCATCTGCCTGCCGGCATCTTCTCCCCGTAGAACGGGGAGAAGGACGCTAATTTCGCCGCCTAAAACCGCTCCAGCTTCGCCCGCACCTTCACCAGGAACGCCGCCCTCGTCGCGGGCGTCGAGGCATCCATCAAATAATGCGCCAGGAAGAAAGTCTTGCAGCGTCTGGCGCACAGCGCCCGCATGCCGCGCAGCAAGGTCTTGCGTCCGGGTTGGCCGACGACGACGCTCCACCAGGTCGGCGCACCACAGGTGGTGATGACGCCGACCTTGGTCACATGCGTCATCAGCGACTTGATCCCGCCCTTGCCCGCCGGCAGCTTGAAAGCAATGTCGGTCGCCCACACCCGGTCGAGCCAGCCTTTCAGCATCGCCGGCAGCCCGTACCACCAGGTCGGATAGACGAACAGGATCGCCTCGGCCCAGCTGAGAAGCTCGAAATGCGGTTTCAGCGCCGGATCCTGCGGCGCCTGATTGTTATAGCTGCGCCGCTCCTCGCAGCTCATCACCGGGTTGAATTTTTCGGCATAGAGATCGAGCAGCCGCACGTCCCAGCCTCGTCGCGTCAGCACATCCACGGCGGTGTCGCGGATCGCGGCGCAAAAGCTCTCCGGCACCGGATGGCAATAGACGACAAGCGCACGCATCAGAATGCATCCATGCTGGCCGCGACCTTCGCCGTGAAGGTCTTCCGGGTTTCGTCGGTCGACAGGTTCATCGCGTAATGCGCGAGGTAAGTTACCGGTGCGCCCGGCTTTACCGTGGCGCGCAGCAT
Source organism: Mesorhizobium sp. ESP7-2 (assembly GCF_020164715.1). Lineage (NCBI taxonomy): Bacteria > Pseudomonadati > Pseudomonadota > Alphaproteobacteria > Hyphomicrobiales > Phyllobacteriaceae > Mesorhizobium > Mesorhizobium sp. ESP7-2. The sequence goes on along the minus strand of NZ_JAIUGQ010000044.1, from coordinate 42,202 downwards.
GCGCTTGATCAGCTTGCGCGGCGGGTCGCCCATGAGCATGGCGCGGAACCGGCTGCCGCCATAGGTGGTGACCGCCGCGACTTTTTGTATGTTGTGCAACGACGGCTGCACCTTGCCGTCGACCAGCTTGAACGAGACGCCCGGCAGGAAGACGCGATCGAAGAAGCCTTTCAGGATCGCGGGAAAGCCGTAATTCCAGACGGGATAGGAAAGCACCAGCGCATCGGCATGCAGCAGGCGCTCGACATAAGGCGCCGCAGGGTCTCCGGGGCCGCGCTGATCGTGATAATCCAGCCTCTCCCTGCGCGTCAGCCGTGGATCGAAATCCTCGGCGTAGAGATCGCAATCGTCGACCGTATGACCCGCCGCAGCCAGCCGCTCGACGATCATCCGATGTAGGCCGGCACTGAAGCTGGTCTCGACCGGATGGGCGTAGAGGACGAGGATGTTCATGGGAGGACATCCCGCAAGTCAGCGCGAGGCGCCGCCCTCTGCCCTGCCGGACATCTCCCCCTCGAGGGGTGAGATTGGCAGGTTCGACGTCCCCGATCCGTTTCGGCGTTGGTAATTGTCGAAAGCCCAAGCGACATCCAATCTCCCTCCTTGGGGGGAAGATGGCCGGCAGGCCAGAGGGGGGCGGCTTGGCGCCAACGCTTCATGGATCAGCTTGCCCTCTGCAGCCCCTTGAACAGAAACGTCCGGCCGGAACGATAATCGTAGTCCGGATTCTCCCAGGCGATCATCTTGCCGGGGTTGAGCAGGCCTTGCGGGTCGGTCTCGCGCTTGAAGGCGAGTTGCACCGCGTCGGTCTGCTTCATGCCGCCCTCTTCCAGCGTGTAGCGGTGTGGGTTGAAGATCGGGCAGCCATTTTCCTCATGCAGGCGGATGATCTCGTCGAGCCGCGCCTCGGTGGTGAACTTGACCAGCGGCAGGCCGAAGCAGGTGATATTGCCGTCCAGCCGCACGAACTCGAGATGAGAAAACACTTCGCCGGGAAACATCGCATCCATTTTCTCGACCAGTGCCAGCTGGTTGGGAAAGGGATAGAGCGACTGTAGGTAGGTGATGGCGGGATCGACCCGCAGCGCCCTGAGCGTGGTATGGTTCCAGGCCAGTTCATAGGCCGGCGGCAGGCCCTTTTTCTCTTCCGGCGCAGCAAGAGCGGCGTTGAAGATCACTTCGCCCCCGGCGCGTCGCGTAAAGGCAAGGAACGCGTCCAGCCCATGCTGCGCCACCATGACGACGCATATGCTTTGCCCTTCCCGGAAGAATTTCTGGTGCCGCTTGAAGTAGAGCTGCGGCACGGGCGCTGCGATCGGCGTGATCAGCTTGGTCAGGATGCCGTCCTGGCAGGCCAGCGCGTTACCATAGCGGGCCGCATCCATGAAGGCGTCGAAGCCGACGATGACGTCGATCCACTCATAGGCTGCCGTCAGCGGCATCTCGACTTCCGAGATAATGCCGTTGGTGCCATAGGCATGGGTCACCTTGTGCAGGTCTTCGCCGGTGAGTTCGAGCGTTTTCGGCTCGGCCTCCATCGTCACCACGCGCAGCCGCAGCACATTGCCGAAATCACGCAATCCGCCGAAATTGATCGAGCCGACGCCGCCAGAGCCGCCGGCGATGAAGCCGCCGATCGAGGCGGTGTTGTAGGTTGAGGGCGACAGCCGCAGTTCCTGTCCGGAATGCGCCCGTGTCGCCTTATCGATGTCGGCCAGCACCGCGCCCGGACCAGTCACCACGCGGCCCGGGGCGATTGACTTGATCTCGTTCATCTCGGCAAGGTTCAGCACCACCCCGCCCGACAGCGGCATCGCCTGGCCGTAATTGCCGGTGCCGCTGCCGCGCGGCGTCACCGGCACGCCATGGCGATGACAGGCGGCAAGCACGCGGATCAGTTCGGCCTCGGTCTTCGGCGTCACGATCAGGTCACCGGTGACATGGTCGAGCTGCTGTTTCAGCACCGGGCTGTACCAGTAGAAGTCGCGGCTCTTCTGCTGCACGATGGCCGGATTGTCGTCGAGTTTTATCCCGTCGAGATCGCTTTTGAGTGCCGAAACATCCATCATTCCACCATCAGCCCGTCGAGTTCGGCATAGTCGGGCAATTGCCGGTCGATCGCGCGTCCGGCGCGCACGACGATGCGATCCGATTCGGGTCGCGACAGCAATTCCGTCCAGCTTCGACCTTTGAACAGGACGAAGTCGGCATCGCCTCCGGCGGCAAGCGTGCCGAAGCCATCGAGCCGCATCACCTTGGCCGGCGTTGCGGTGACCGCCTGCGGCCAGTCGGCGACCGGATGGTCGAAATGCAGGATGCGCGTCGCCATGCGGTAGACCTCCAGCATGTCGAGATCGCCATAGGCGTAGAACGGGTCGCGCGTGTTGTCGGAAGCGACGGCCACTGGAATGCCCCTCGCCTTCATCTCGTGCAGCAGCGTCACGCCACGCCAGCGCGGTGTGGTTTGGTCAGCGCGACGGTCCTGCAAATAGAGATTGCACATCGGCAGCGATACGATTGCCAGCCTGGCTTTCGCCACTTTGTCGAGCGTGTCCAGCACCTCGAGATCGGGCTGCCGTGCCAGCGAGCAGCAATGGCCGACGAGGATTTTTCCCTCGAATCCGTTCCACAGGGCTGCTTCGGCGATCTTCTTCAGCGAGATCGCGGCGACATCGTCGGTCTCGTCGGCGTGAAAATCGAGGTCGAGTCCGTGCTTGATGGCCTGCGCGAAGACGTGGTCGAGCAGCTCTTCCAGGTCCGGCACCATATAGGTGACGACGCCGAGCACACCCTTGGCGGCGGCCACCCTTTTGGCCAGCCTGTCGAACCATTTCTTGTCGCGCACGCCCTCGATGCCGAGCAAGCAGGCACCCTGCAATTCGATGCGGCCGCGCCATGCCTCGCGCATCGTCTCGAACACCGGCCAGGAGATTTCCTCCTGCGGCGCGACGCTATCGATATGAGTCCTGAGCGCCCTGGTGCCATGCGCGTAGGCCGAGCGCAGCGAGAAGTCCATGCGGCGCGCGACGTCCTCGGCGCTCCAGCGCGCCACGCGGTCGGCGCCGGTGGCGTTCAGAGCGCCCATGAACGTACCGTCGGGATTGGGCTTTCGTGGCCAGATATGACCCTTGTCGATATGCGTGTGGCAGTCGACGAAGCACGGCAGCACGATACGGCCGCCAAGGTCGATGGCGCCGGCCGGTACCTTTGATGCGGCGTGCGCGGCGACGCTGGAAATCTTGCCGTTCGCGACGGTGATGTCGGTCAGAGCGAAACCATCTCTGTCGAAAGCCGCGGCAAGGCCCGGCGTCAGCGACGCATGAAGCCGGATGTTGGTTAGGTGGTAAGGACCGGAGGTTGGTATCAAGGCACTAGCGCTCCTGCTTCAGCGCGCTCTCGTGCCAGCGCCGCAGAATGAGATGCGAAATCAGCGACAGCACGAGGAAGATCAGGATGCCGGTAAGCGAAATCAAAAACAGCGCCGCGAACAGCCTGGGCGCATTCAGCCGGTAGCCGGCCTCGATGATGCGCGACGCCAGCCCCGAGGACTGGCCGGTGGTGCCGGCGACGAACTCGGCGACCACGGCGCCGATCAGCGACAGGCCGCCGGCGATCTTCAGCCCACCGAGAAAATACGGCATCGCCGCCGGCAGCCTGAGATAGCGCAGCTGCTGCCAGCGCGTCGCGCCGTTGAGCTTGAATAGGTCGCGCAGATTGCGGTCGACCGAGTTGAGGCCAAGCGTGGTGTTGGACAGGATCGGGAAGAAGGCGACGATCCAGGCGCAGAGCAGAAGCTTGGTCGTCTGATTGTCGACATAGATGTTGATCAGCGGAAAGATCGCCACGATCGGCGTTACCTGCAGCACGATGGCGAACGGGAAGAACGACATCTCCACCCACTTAGACTGGGCGAACAAGACCGCCAGCCCGACCCCGCCGACAACCGCGAGCAGCAGACTGAGGAAGGTGATGCGCAAGGTGACCAGCAGTGCGGAAAACAGCAGGCCGGCATCGTTGTAGAGCGTTGTCAGCACGACGCCGGGTCGCGGCAGGATGTACTGCGGAATCCCGTTCCAAACGCAGATACGGTCCCACAGCCAGATCGCCAGGATCATGATCGCCAGCGGCAGCACCCAGCGGCCGATCCGCTCGAGCCGTTCCTGGCGCACGCGGCGCGCTTCCTCGGGGTCGAGTTTCAACGTGCCGTCAATGACCGTCATGATGCGAGCCCGCTGTTGAATTGATGGCATTGACCAGCACATCCGAGGCTTGCCGGCAGAGGGCCGCATAATCCGGCGAGGTGCGGAAAGCCTCGTCGCGCGGATAGGAGGCCTCGATGGCGAGTTCGTCGAACACCCTGCCCGGCCGCGCCGCCATGACGACGACGCGGTTGGATAGAAAGACGCTTTCGAACACACTGTGGGTGACGAAGACGACGGTGAAGCGCTCGTCCTGCCACAGTTCCAGCAGATCGTTGTTGAGCTTGAAGCGGGTGATCTCGTCGAGCGCGGCGAACGGCTCGTCCATCAACAGCACACGCGGCTTGGTCACCATGGCCCGCGCGATCGAAACCCGCATCTTCATGCCGCCGGACAGCTCGCGCGGCACGGCGTCATCGAAGCCGGTCAGGTGCACCCGCGCCAGCATCTCCGTGATCGCCGGGGCGGCCTTGGCGCGGGAAATGCCTTTCAGCCTGAGCGGCAGCCAGACATTGTCGAAGACGCTGGCCCAGGGCAGCAGCGTCGGCTCCTGGAAAACAAAGCCGATATTGGCGCGGTCGAGCGAACCGCCGCCGCGCCAGTCGAGCCCACCCGATGTCGGCGTCGACAGGCCGGCAATCAGCCGCAGCGCCGTCGACTTGCCGCAGCCCGACGGCCCGAGCAAGCTGAGGAAATCCCCTTCCCGGATCGTCAGGTCGACATCGCTGAGCGCCGTCACGCCATTGGAAAAGACCTTGCCGACGCCACGCAGCGCCAGCAAGGTCGGAGCCATGTCCGAGGCGGGCGTTTTCGCCACCTGTTCCCGCATCATGCCGGGCCGGCCTATTTCTTCAGCTCGAGCCCGACACCCTTGTTGATGAAGGCCAGCGTGTAGGCCTTCGTGATGTCGATGCCTGCAGGCGTGACCTTGGCCTTGACCATCTTGTCGTAGAAACTCTTGATCCGCGCATCGGTCATGGCGCCGATGCCGAGTTTCTCTGTGTCGCCGGAATCGGCAAGGCCGAACTTCTTCATCTGCTCGATCGAGAAGGCGATCTGCTCGTCGCTCATGTCAGGATTGTCTTTCTTGATCATGTCGTTGGCGGCCTTGTTGTCGCCGTAGAGGTACTTGTACCAGCCCTTGGCCGAGCCATCGACGAAGCACTGGACCACCTCGGGTTTCTTGTCGATCGTGTCCTGCATCACCTCGATCGTGGTCGAATAGGTGTCCCAACCGTAGTCGGCGAGCAGGAACTGGTTCGGCACGAAGCCGCCTTCCTTCTTGACCGCGAATGGCTCCGAAGTGACGTAGCCCTGCTGGATCGACTTCTTGTTGGCGATGAAAGGAGCGGTGTTGTAGGTGTAGGGCACGCGCTTTGACGCGTCGAAACCGAGTTCGATGACCATCCACTGGAAGAAGGTCTGCGCACCTTCATCGCCCAGAATGTACTGGTCGGCGTTCTTCAGGTCTTCCCATTTGTCGAGCCCCTCACCTGGGTGGGACATGATGACCTGCGGATCCTTCTGGAAGTCGGCGGCCACGACACGCATCGGAATGCCCTGCTGGACGGCATCGAAGGCCGACAGCAAATTGCCGCCCATGTAGAAATCGATCTTGCCGGCCAGGAGCATCGGCCGGCCGCTGACCTGCGGGCCGCCCTGCATGATGGTGACGTCGAGACCACAGGCGGCATAGGTGCCATCCGCCACGGCCTGGTAATAGCCGCCATGTTCCGGCTCGGCGAGCCAGTTGGTGCCGAAGGTGACTTTTTCATTCGCCGCCGCACCCAGAGTGCTGCCCGCAAGGAGCGCCACCACCGCGACCGAAATCTTCTGTTTCACGTACATTGACACCGCCCTTATTTTGCACCGGCGCGCTGCGCGCCGTGCTTGACACCAAAGATTCAAGAAGCAAGACACATGCCACCGGCGTCGCTCGCCAGGACCCGCCCGCCTGCACCACAGCCATCTGCGAAAGCCGGAAAGGTCGTGCTGCACCGAAGGGCATCGTGCCTATTTTTTGAACGCCTGTCCACAATCGCACCGGCGACATGCACTGCCATCTTGATGGTGCAATGCATCCGGCCTTAGGCTGACGATATCCAGGAGATTGCCATGTTCAAGTTCCTCGCCCCGAAGTCGATCAAGCCGCCCTTTGCCCGTTACAGCCACGGCGTCGAGGTGCCGGCCGGCAAGCGGCTGGTGCTGTGCTCCGGCCAGGTTGCCATCACGGTGGACGACCAGATCCCGGAAGACGCCGGTGCGCAGGCAGAACTCTGCTTCAGGAACATCGCGGCGATCCTGGGCGAGGCCGGGCTGGGACTTGGCGACATCGTGCGCATCAATGCCTACGTCACCGACCGTGCGCATCTGCGGCCCTATATGGAGGTTCGCGACCGGCTGTTTTCGAGCCCGGCGCCGGCCTCGACGCTGATGATCGTTTCCGGCTTTGCCCGGCCCGAATTCAAGGTCGAGGTCGAAGCCATCGCGGCCGGGTGATCGACAGGCCGGCCGCACCGCGCTAGGTCTGCCCTGTTCATTTGAAGAGGCGTGACATGACCGTAGCAAAAAGACGCGTCTGGTGGGGCGACTACCGGACAACCGAGTATGCCTCGATGGATCCCGAGGCGACGATAGCCGTGCTGCCGGTCGCGGCGATCGAGCAGCATGGGCCGCATCTGCCCGTCTCGACCGACACCTCGATCATGAACGGCATGCTCGACACGGTGATTTCACGCCTGCCCGAGGACCTCGACATCCGCATCCTGCCGGTCCAGGCGGTGGGCAAGTCGAACGAGCATCTGCACGCGCCGGGCACACTGACCCTGCCGGCAACGACGCTGATCGAGGCGTGGACCGAGCTTGGCCTGTCGATCGCGCGCGCCGGCGTGCGCAAGCTCATCGTCGTCAATTCGCATGGCGGCAATGAAGAGATCATGGGCATCGTCACGCGCGAACTGCGCGTGCGCGAAAAGATGCTGGCGGTGAAGACCAGCTGGCAGCGCTTTGGCCGCCCGGCCGGCATGTACACCGAGCTCGAGGACCGTCACGGCATTCATGGCGGCGACGTCGAGACTTCGCTGATGCTGCATTTCCGGCCGGATCTCGTCGACATGGGCAAGGCCGACAATTTCGTTTCCAACGTCGCGGACGCCGAGAAGGAATTCGCGCTGCTGCGCCAGACCGGCACGCATGCCTTTGCCTGGATCGCCAGCGATCTCAACCCGAACGGCGTGGTCGGTGATGCCAGCATTGCAACGGCAGAGAAAGGCCGATTGACCGCGGAATATCAGGCCGACGGCTTCATCGGCCTGGTGCGGGACGTGCGCAAGGCAAAGCTCGCCGAGTGGCTGAAGTAGCTAGCCGTCGATCTTGAGGGCGAAGGGCGTGCCTTCGAAGGCGTCGGCGCCGCGCCCGATCGCCTCGATCGCCTCGATCATGCGGCCATTGCGGTCGAGCAGCGTGTCCGCCGCCGCGATCAGCCGCGGATTGGGCGTCGCCGAAGGCGACAGCGCGCGCAACGTCTGCGCCAGTTCCACCTCGTCGCGTTTCGGCGCCAAAGCTGCGGCGATAATATAGGCCGAAGCGGTCGAGCGGCTGATGCCGGCATAGCAATGCACGACCATGGGCTTCACCCGGTCCCAGCGGCGCGCGAAATCGAGCAGGTTGCGCACATGCTCCTCGCCCGGCATGGTCATGCCCTCCTGCGCCACCGCGATGTCATGCATGACCAGATGCAGGTGGTTTTCCCTGGGGATCGAAGCCGGACGCACCACCTCGGTGCCGGCCGCAAGCAGCGACAGCATGCGGTCGGCGCCGGTCCTGGCCACGGTTTCCTCGATCTTCGCCAGCGAGCAGACATGGATCATTGTTTCGAACCTTTCGACCGATCCTCGCGCCGCGACGCCCAGTCCGCAAGAGCGGATTCAAGCCTGCGCCATTCCTCCTCACTCCCCGGCAGACCGGCGCGCAGGACATGCGGCCGGTCGGAGAAATGCCGGAGCAAGATGCCGCTCTCGCCAAGCGCGGAAAACAGGCCGGCGGCATCGGGCAGGCTGAGATAGCGGAACAATGTGGTGCCGCCCGCGACGCGAATGCCGAAACGACCGAACAGCGCATCGAGCCGCGCCGCGGCATCCGCCAGCGACGTCCGCATCGCATCCTGCCAGTCGAGATCGGCGAGCGCGCGGATGCCGTATTCCAGTGCCGGTCCGGCGACGGCCCACGGCCCGAACTGCATGTTCAGCCGTTCAGCCGTCGGCGCATCGGCAAGCGCGAACCCAAGCCGTAGACCGGCCAGACCAAAGAACTTGCCGAAGGAACGCAGTACGATGATGCCACCTTGGCCGACGTAGGCGGCGAGACTGTGCTCGCGTGGGCCGACATCCATGAACGCCTCGTCGACGACCAGCAGCCCGCCCTTGGCGCGAAGTCCGGCAGCCAGCGCCAGCAGCCGGTCACGCTCGATGATGCGCCCATCCGGATTGTTCGGATTGACGATGATGGCGAGGTCGGCTTCGGCCAGCGCCGCGAAGTCACGGACCTCGACCATCTCGTGCCCGGCAATCGCGGCCGCCCGGGCGTGTTCGGCATAGGTCGGCCCCAGCACCAATGCCTTGCCGGGCTTCACCAGCGAAGTCACCCGCGGCAGCAGGATCTGCGTACCGGGCGCCGCCACGACGTTTCCTGCGGAAGGCGCGCCATATGTCTTGGCCGCGATCTCAATCAGTTCGCGCCCACGCGCGGCCTCCGGCAATCGCCACAGGGAGGTGGCGGGCAGGTCGAAAAGCGGGTAGGAGTGCGGATTGATACCGGTCGAGAGGTCGACGAAAGGCAGCACGGCACTGGGGAAAAGCGCCCTTGCCCGGCCAAGACTTCCACCATGGTCCACCGCTCCTTCAAGAAGCCTCATGTCAGTCCTGATCGCTTTCCTGTCATTGGTTGTCGAATTCGCCCTCGGTTATCCCGACTGGCTGTTTCGCGCCATCGGCCATCCGGTGACGTGGTTCGGCAGGCTCATATCCTTTCTCGACTTAAGCCTCAACCGCGCCACTGATCCCGACGCGCTGCGTCGTCAACGCGGTGTCCAGGCGCTTTTGGTCATTGTGCTGATGCCGGCGCTAACAGGTCTTTGCGTGCAGCTTGTTCTACTCTGGTTCGTCCCCTTGGGGTGGATCATTGCCGTCCTTCTGGCGACATCGCTTCTGTCGCAGAAGAGCCTCTATGAACATGTCGAAGCCGTCGCCGACGCGCTCGACAGTGGAGGCCTCGACATGGGCCGAGCCGCCGTCTCGCGGATCGTCGGCCGTGATCCCGAAACGCTGGATCGCGCCGGCGTCTGCCGTGCCGCGATCGAAAGCCTGGCGGAGAATTTTTCCGATGGCATCGTCGCCCCAGCCTTCTGGATCGGCGTCGGCGGGCTGGCCGGCGGCGCCGCCTACAAGGCGGCCAACACCGCCGATTCGATGATCGGCCACCGCACCCCACGCCACGAGGCCTTCGGCTGGGCGGCGGCGCGCTTCGACGATTGGATCAACCTGCCGGCATCACGGCTGACGGCGCTGCTGATCGTGCTGGCGGCTTTCCTGGTTAAGGGCACCGACCCCAGCAATGCCTGGCAGGCGGTACGGCGCGACGCGAAAAAACACCGCTCGCCCAATGCCGGCTGGCCGGAAGCAGCGATGGCCGGCGCGCTTGGCCTGGCGCTCGCCGGGCCACGCAGCTATGGCGGCGTGGTGGTGGACGACATTTTCATGGGCGAAGGCGGCCGGCGCGAAGCCGACAGCCTCGACATAAGGCGGGCGCTAACCCTCTATCGAGTCGCCGATTATCTGCTGATTGGCCTGTTTGGGCTGGTCTCGGTCGTTGTTTTTGTAGTGTGATCGTCCGGAGCGGTTGCGAACTGCCTCACCAGCTAACACGGGCCTCTTTTGCATTTGGATTTGCTGCCTTCCCGAACCTTTGATCGCATAGCCACCGGTAGCTGCAGGAGAAGATTTGAGCACGGGTTCGATGACAGCAAAAAGTCGTTCGGCATCCGGTCCATACATGTAGAGGACACATTTGCCCCCACCAAATTCATCGCCATCAAACTCGCCTGCGGATGCGTTCCCGACAGCTTGCTCCAGTCTCTGCTCAAGAGCGATAATGGTTTCTCGTTCCTGTGGCGTTCCGAACTGACCATCGCTGAGAAGAAGATAGACGATTACTGCTTGCTCCAATGAACAGCCTCCGGTTGGTGAACAATCAGAACTCGATCCCCTGCTGAGCTTTCACGCCCGCCGAGAAATGATGCTTGGTCACGCCCATCTCGGTGACCAGATCGGCGGCCCCGATCAGCGCTGGCTTGGCGTTGCGGCCGGTAACGACGACATGCAGGCCCTCGCGCCGGCCCTTCAGCGCCGCTACCACCTTGTCGAGATCGAGATAATCGTAGCGCAGCGCGATGTTGAGTTCGTCGAGCACGACAAGGCTGATCGAGGGATCGTCGATCAATTCCCGCGCTTTGGCCCAGGCAGCCTCGGCGGCCGCGATGTCGCGCTTCAAATCCTGCGTCTCCCAGGTGAAACCCTCGCCCATGGCGTGCCAGACGACCCGGTCGCCAAAGGCGGCGAAAGCGTCCTTCTCGCCGGTGTGCCATCTGCCCTTGATGAACTGGACGACGCCGACGCGCTTGCCGTAGCCGAGCATTCTAAGCGCCAGCCCGAAGGCGGCCGTGGTCTTGCCCTTGCCGGGACCGGTGTTGACGATCAGCAACCCCTTCTCGATCGTCTTGCCAGCAACCTCGGCGTCCTGCACCGCCTTGCGCTTGGCCATTTTGGCGCGATGGCGTTCTTCATCCTTGTCGTCGATGTCAGTCATTTCACTTCACCTTGAGCGGTAGCCCCGCCACCATCAGGAGCACCGTGTCGGCGACTGCGGCGACCCGCTGATTGAGCCGGCCGGCGTCGTCGCGAAAACGCCGCGCCAGCGCATTGTCGGGCACGATGCCTTGCCCGACCTCGTTCGATACCACGAACCACGGCCCGCGCGGCCGCGACAGCACGTCCGCCAGCCGTCGGCACGCCGCGTCAACGTCGTGATCGGCCAACATGTGATTGGTCAGCCACAGCGTCAGGCAGTCGACAAGCACCGGCTGATCATCCGGCAAGGCTTCCAGCGCTTCGGCAAGGTCGAGTGGCGCATCGATGGTCGACCACCCTTCGCCGCGCCGCGAGCGGTGCAACGCGATGCGCTCGCGCATCTCGTCGTCATAGGCTTGCGCCGTGGCGATATAGGCCCATGGCGAGGGCAATGCCGCCACCAGGGTTTCGGCGTGGGGGCTCTTGCCGGAGCGCGCGCCACCGATGATGAAAGTCAGCTTGCAGCGATCAGGCAAAGCTGTCGCGCAGGCTGGTCGCCGTGCCGGTGAAGCGCCTGCGCACCACGCCGACGACGGCGCCGAGCACCAGCCAGAACACCAGATTGGTCACCGTCACCGCCACCACGAACTGATGGTGCAGGCCTTCCGGGATCGGTGTTTCGAAACTGGCGGGCTGCGGCGCGCCGACGACATGCGGGGCGACGATCAGCAAGACGGCGAGGATGGTCAACGGCAGCGATCTGCGAAACACGATCAGGCCAAGGCCGATGGCGGTCGCCGCCGCCGTTGCCGTCCACCAGATCTGACGCGGAAGAAGATCGGCCGCCGGCATTGCCGGCAATTCCGGCTGCAGGCCGAGGCCAGGCGCCAGCGTGAACACGGCAAAGCCGGCCAGCCCCCAGAACACGCCCTGGCGCCAATTGCCGATGCCGCCGGCAAACTCGGAAACCGCGACCAGGACCAGCGCGAAACCGATGCCGGTGACGATATTGGCAACCACGCTGAAGGCGAAACGCTCGAAACCGTCGGCCGGCGCCCAGGCTTCGTCTTCCTCCGCCGGCGTCTTGGCTTCGACGGCTGCTGGCGCGGCAGAACTCATCGCATTCCCAGCGGGCGCGACCGTGCTTACGGCGCTGGTATCGGGTGCCGCGCCATGGTCGTGGTGATGGCCGCCGCCGGCCTTTTCGTAGACCTCCGCCTTGAGGATCAGCGGCACTGTCGCATAGGCCTGCATGCAGGCGAGAACGACACCGGCCACGAGCCCCGCGATCGCCGCGACGAACACGACGTTGCGAAACAGATTCATGAAGTCAGATCCTCGTCAGTGGCAGGGAAACGCCATCGAGTGGCGATAGTCGTGGGCGGCATTGTGGACCGCATCGATATGCGAGAAACCGACAAAGCCGACGACGAAGATGCCGAGCAGCGCCGCGAGCGCGAGCTGCATCAAGCGCGACTGCGAGGAGACGGAGGCGCCGAGGGAGACGGAAGCGGTAGTCATGTCTTGTCCTTTCGCCCTCCACCCGAGGGCATCGAAGTCAGTTTCCTGTCGCCGGCAGGTCTCCTGGCTCGCGGATAAGCGCCCTTCCCCACCTTCCCGAAGGAAAACCTTCAGTGGCATATGGAGAGGACTACCGCACACAGTTGCGGGGGCAGCCACGGCATTAGACAGGAATTCCTGTCCGCACCGCATTCCCTCTTGGCTCCAAAAAGGAACCGACGACGCTGGTGATTATAGGGAAATTCGCCGCGCGCGGCAAACCAAATTCCGACAGCCGCCAGCGCAGGAGCGTCGTATCGGCAAAGCCGCTCCCATCCCGTCCTGATTGACAAACTCCATGGCCGGGTGTCGGCTGGCAACCCTCACAGGAAGCCAGCCATGCAGCCCGATGCCAGCGAGCGCGAGCCCTATAACGGCCTGACCCGAACCGAGCCGTCGCTGCCCTCATCGGCCTATTGGCATCAGGAGAACTATCAGCGTGATCTCGACGCCATCTGGTACAGAAATTGGCTGCTCGTCTGCCGCGAGGCCGACCTTGCCCAGCCTTTGGCATTCCGCACCTTCCGCGTCGGTACGCAGGAAATTCTTGTGTTGCGCGACGAGACTGGCGCGTTGCGTGCCTTCCACAACACGTGCCGGCATCGCGGCTCGCAGCTTTGCCAGGAAAGCGAAGGACGGCTGAAGGCGCGGCTGATCACCTGCCCGTATCATGCCTGGTCCTATTCGCTGCACGGCGACCTTGTGCGCGTGCCATCGAAGTCGCTGCCTGATGGCTTCGACAAGGCCGATTATCCGCTTTATAGCGTCGCACTCTCGGTGTGGCGGGGCTTCGTCTTCGCCAATCTTGCTGAAGATGCCGCCGGCTCGGCGCAGTCATCCTTCGACCCGGCCTCCGGCGACCTCGGCAACTGGCCGCTGGACACGCTGGTGTCGGGCCATGTGCTGCGCAAGGTGATGAACTGCAACTGGAAGATTTTTTGGGAAAACTTCAACGAATGCCTGCACTGCCCGGGCGTTCACAAGGACCTGTCGCGGCTTGTGCCGATCTATGGCCGCGGTCTGATGAGCCGGCACGACGATCCCGAATGGGCGCGCCATGCCGCCAATGATGCGCCGGAGTTTTCGGGCGGCCTGCGCGCCGGGGCTGAAACATGGTCGCGTGACGGGCGGACGCACGGGCCGGTCTTCCCGGGCTTGACGCAGGCGGAACGAACCGCTGGCCAGACCTACGTCACCAGCCTGCCCTCGATGTTCATCGTCGGCCATGTCGACTATGTCAGGACCGTGCGGCTGGTGCCGCTCGGCCCGGAGCAGACCGAATTGACCGCCGAATGGCTGTTCGCGCCCGAGGCGCTCGCCGAGACCGACATCGACAACATCGTCGCCTTCGGCACACAGGTGCTGGAGGAGGATGCCGCCATCTGCGAGGTCAACCAGAAGGGCCTGCGCTCGATGCGCCATCAAGCCGGCGTGCTGATGCCCGAGGAGTACGACTTGCATCGTTTCCACAATTGGGTGCGCGAGCGCCATACGGCGCTTTCGCTCTGATTTTCAGAGGGATTTCGGCAGATAGCGCCAGGTCATGAAGCCGCAAAACGCTGCCAGCAGGCCGAGCGTGACGAACACCGATCCCAGTCCGAAGAAGGCCAGCACCACCGAATAGACCAGCGGCGGCGTCAGTTCGGAAAAGTCGAGATAGGTGCGGTAGACCGCCGCCATCTGCGCGCGCTCATAGGAGCGCACCGAGCGCATGAAGGCGGTCGAACCCAGCGCATCGAGTGCGATGGTGAAGAAGGCGCCACACAGCAGGAAGGCGCCGGTGAGCAGCGGTACGGTTTCGCCCACGGCACCGGCGGCCAGCAGCGACGCCGACATGGCGAAATAGGCAAATGTCATGGTCCGGCGGCCGCCAAAGCGCTTTCCCGCCTTGCCCCAGAAGATCGCCATGAACAGCAGCGCATTGCCGGCCGAGACCAGCAGGCCGCCCGCCAGTTCACCCTCGCCGGTGATCACCATGAACAGCGGTCCATAGACGAAGAACGTCGTCCAGAAGCAGGATCGGCCGAAGGCGATCAGCCAGGCGAGCCTGAGCCTCGGCTGCGCCACGAAGCGGCCGATATTGGCGAGCGGATTGGCCGGCCGCGTCTTGCCGGGGCGGATCGACGGGTTGTCGCCCAGCCGGTACGTCCAGAACAGCGCCAGCAAGGCCATGGCGAAAACCGCCACCGCGCCATGCGCGGCGTAGATGCCGAAATGCGCATAGAGGAAGATGCCAAGCGTCGGCCCGCCCGTCCAGGCGACCATCGACCACGCCATGCGCAGCGATTCGGCTTGCATGAAGTCGGTCTTGCGGATGTGGTCCATGATGTAGAGGTTGAGCGTGATCGAAAGCGCACTGGCACCCATCACCCGGCACAGCATCCCGGCCACTTGCCCGGCGAGCGTATGAGTGACGAAGAACAGCGAGCCGATGGCGAGCAGGCAGGCGCCCGCCGTGTAGACCCAGCGCCGCGCGAAGCGGCGGATCAGCATCGGCATGAACAAGGTCACCGACAGGCCGAGCATGGACACGACGGTATAGAGGATCGAGACGATCTGCTCGTTATGGAGGATCTCGTAGGCCTGGATCGGTATGACGCTCGAAACCATGGCGCGGGCGAAGGATTCCACCGCGTAGAGCGAGGCGAAGGTGCGCGCATCCGCGGCCTTGAGGGCCGGAAGCCAGATCGGATGGCGCACATGCGTGGACATTGCTTCCCCAAAGCAGAATCGCGGCGTCAAATCTGCCGTGGACATTTCAGGCCCATTAAGAGGAAACCGACGCACATCCGGCAAAAGCGAAGCCGGTCAAAGGCTTTCCGGCGCTGGCCCAACCCGGCGGCTGACGCGCACCCGCCGCGCGACCCAGGCCAAGGCGACCGGCCTTCTTCTATCCGGTGCAACCGTGATAGTCGTCTTGTAGGGGCTGAATCAGATCGCGAGACCATGAGCATCCACACGCCGACCGCACCCGCTCCGGAGCCATCGAAGCGCATCGTCCACATCGATATCTTGCGCGGCGTCGCGCTAATCGCGATGGCGAGCTACCATTTCACCTGGGATCTGGAATTCTTCGGCTACACCGATCCCGGTCTCACCGCCTTCGGCTGGTGGAAGATCTACGCCCGCTGCATCGCCTCGACCTTCCTGTTCCTGGTCGGTGTCAGCCTGTATCTCGCGCATGGCCGACAGATCCGCTGGAACGGTTTCTGGAAGCGGTTCGCCATGGTTGCAGGTGCCGCGGTCGCCATCTCGATCGTTACCCGCATCGCCACGCCCGATGGATTCATCTTCTTCGGCATCCTGCACGAGATCGCACTCGCCAGCCTGCTTGGCCTCGCCTTCCTGCGCCTGCCGGCCCTGCTGACGCTTGTCGTCGCCGCGCTCGTCATCGCCGCGCCAGTCTACCTGCGCTTCGAGGCCTTCGATCACCCCTGGCTGTGGTGGATCGGCCTTTCCGCCATCAATCCGCGTTCCAACGACTACGTGCCGCTGTTCCCCTGGTTCGGCGCGGTGCTTCTCGGCCTTGGGGCGGCGAAACTGGCGTCCGCTTCCGGCATACGGGCACGCCTGGCGAGCCTCGTGCCCGGCCGTTGGGCCAATCCGCTGGTCTTCATCGGCCGCCACAGCCTGGCCTTCTACCTGATCCACCAGCCGCTGCTGATCAGTTGCGTCTGGCTGTTCTCGCAAGTGATGCCGGCGCAGGTCGAGCCTCCGCAAGTCAATTTCCTGAAAACCTGCCAGCGCTCGTGCGAGCAGATGCGCAACGCAACCTTCTGTTCGAGCTATTGCGGCTGCATGCTCGAGACGCTTCAAGGTGAAGGCTCTCTTGATCGGCTCTTCAACAACGACCAGACTGCCGACTTCAGGGCGCATCTGTCCGATCTTGCCGCAACGTGCACCGCCAAGACCGACGACAAGATGACGGAGGGAGGGACACAATGATCGAGCCGAAGCCTGGGACCGAACCGAAGCCTGGGGTGATACCGTGGCCGCCGGTGATCTACGCTGCCGCGATCGCGATCAGCATCATCCTCGGCATGCTCTATCCCTTGCCCTGGATCGGCGACCTCCTGGGCGACATTCTGTTCGCCGCCGGCTGGGTGGCGTTATTCACCGTCGCCGTACTCTGGTTCACCGCGATCCGCACCATGATACGGGCCAGGACAACGCTCAATCCCAACGCCGTACCCGATCATCTCGTCACGACCGGTCCCTTCGGCGTCACCCGCAACCCGATGTACCTGGCCAATACGCTGCTGTTGATCGGCGTTGCCTTCGTCTCGGGCATCGCCTGGTTTTTCCTGCTTGCCTTCGTCGCCGCCTTCGTCACCCAGAAGCTCGCGATCGAGCGCGAGGAAAAGATGTTGGCGGCGAAATTCGGCAAGAAATACCGCGACTATGCGAAAAGAGTGCGACGCTGGATCTGAGCGGGTTTAGGTGTTGACGCCGAGCTCGACCAGCCGCTCGACGCAAGACTCCTCGGCCTGGTCGAGTTCGGCCAGCGTCTCCTCGAGATCGCGGCGCTTTTGCCTGAGATCCTCGCGCTTTTCCTCGATGCGCTTGATCATCAGCTTGAGCTGCCCGACCTCGCCCGGCGGCTCCTTGTACATCTGGATGATCTCGCGGATCTCGTTGATCGAGAAGCCGAGCCGTTTTCCGCGCATGATCTGCCGGATGAGGTGACGGTCGGAAGGGCGAAACAGCCGCGTGCGGCCGCGCCGCACCGGCTGCACCAGTCCCTCGTCTTCGTAGAAACGCAGCGTCCGCGTCGACACGTCGAATTCGCGGGTCAGCTCGGTGATCGAATAATATTCCCGCATTGTCACTCCATGCGGGAATTCCGGGCATTCGCCATGCGGCGCCCTTCCCTCCCGAACCAAACCGTTGCCACACCGGAATCGACGCGGCACCCCGTGCGAGCCTCGCACGGCATTTACGTAAAAGTCAATTGAGACGCCTAACGGACGCTGAACCACCAGGTCGCGAGGCCAAGGAAAGCAAAGAATCCAACGACATCGGTAACGGTGGTGACGAAGACCGCCGAAGCGACCGCGGGGTCGACCTTGAACCGGTCGAGCAGCAACGGGATCAGGATGCCGGCAAGGGCCGCCACGAACATGTTGATGATCATCGCCGCGGCGATGATGCCGCCCAGATTGGGGTCGTGGAACCAGACGGCCGCGACGATGCCGATCAGGATGGCGAAGACGATGCCGTTGATGAAGCCGACGCCCATTTCGCGGCGGATGATGCGGCCGGCATTGTAGATGTCGAGATCCCTGGTCGCCAGCGCCCGCACGGTGACGGTCATGGTCTGCGAACCGGCATTGCCGCCCATGCCGGCCACGATCGGCATCAGCACGGCGAGCGCCACGATGTGCTCGATCGTGCGGTCGAACAGGCCGATCACCGAGGCCGCCAAAAATGCCGTCAGCAGGTTGACGAGCAGCCAGGGAACGCGCGAGCGCGAGGTCGCCAGGATGCTGTCGGAGAGCTCCTCGTCGCCGACGCCACCCATGCGCAGCAGGTCTTCCTCCGCCTCCTGCTGGATGACGTCGACGACGTCGTCGATGGTCAGCACGCCGACCAGCCGCTCGTTCTCGTCGACGACGGCGGCCGACAGAAGGTCGTATTGCTCGAATTCCCGCGCCGCCTCTTCCTGGTCCATGGTGGCTGGGATGGCGTGCCGCGTCTCATGCATGACTTCCTCGACCTTGACCGCGCGCTTGGTGCGCAGGATCTGGTCGAGATCGATGGCGCCCAGCAGCTTGAAGGTCGGATCGATGACGAAGATCTGGCTGAAGCGGTCGGGAAGGTTCTTGTCCTCGCGCATGTAGTCGATGGTCTGGCCGATGGTCCAGAACGGCGGCACCGCGACGAACTCGGTCTGCATGCGCCGCCCGGCGGTCTCTTCCGGGTAGTCGAGCGAACGGCGCAGCCTGATCCGCTCGGTGAACGGCAGCCGCGACAGGATTTCGTCCTGGTCTTCCGGCTCGAGGTCTTCGAGGATGTAGACCGCATCGTCGGAATCGAGTGCCTGCACCGCTTGCGCGATCTGCGCATTGGGCAGGTTGTCGACGATATCCATGCGGATCGCCTCGTCGACTTCGGTCAGCGCGGAAAAATCGAAGTCGGCGCCCAACAGTTCGACCAGCGCGCGCCGCTGTTCGGGGTGCAGCGCCTCGATGAGGTCGCCAAGTTCCGACTGATGCAGGTCGTCGACCTGGCGCTTGAGGATCAGCGTATCGCGATCGGCGATCGCCGCGCCGATCTGGGCAAGGAAGGACGATAGGACGGCACCGTCCTCGCCATAGATGTCGGCGTGGTGCTCGTCGGCGGCCCTGGCGCCGGTCGTCCGTTCGTCCTGGCCTTCCACCAGCGCCTCCCGCCATCAGAATCCCGGAAAAGGTGCAAATCAGGTCTAGACCATGAGTCCGCAAAGTGGAAACCGGTTTTCGGTCCGGTGCCCATACAAAAGTAACGGCAACCCGGCACGCTTCAACTTCGCAACATGTTCTTCTAACGCACGGGAATCTCAGGCCAAACGCGTTCTTGTCAGCTCATCCCGTGTTTTTACCGATGCCGAGTTGTCGTACCCGCGGACTGCCGATTTCATCAAATGCCGGCCACGCTTCGGCTTCCGGCGGCGCGACAGCCGATGTCGCTGGGGAAAGAGCACCCCCGCGCCATTGGAGCAGAATTGTCATGATGCAGGTCCAGGCATCGGCTGGACCCGCCAGGCCATAACAAAAAAAGCCGGAAGCCCTTGAAGATCAGGTCACGGACAGAGGACAAGGCAATCGAAGAGCAGCGCGTTCGCGTGGTCGTGGCCGAGCGCAATCCGCTCGTCATATCGGCGCTGCGTGAAATGCTGGACTGCGACGGGCGCTTCGAACTTTTGGCCTCGGTACAAAGCGGCAGGCATTTCCTGGAGCTTGCGGCGGCACAGGAGTTCGATGTCGCCGTGATCGGCTGGAAGCTCTCCGACATGGACGGCGCCGACGTCCTGGCCGAGGTCCAGGGCAGCAAGCTCGACGTCCGCATCGCGGTCTTTTCAAATGACCATGACATCGGCATCCTGAAACAGTGCGTCCGCCTCGGGGCGCAAGGCTACTGCTTCCAGTTCGACGATCCCGCCATCATCTTCGACACGATCCTGGCTGTCGCGCACGGCCGCATCTGCATCCCCTATATCGACATCAACAAGGTCAACGACACGCCTCTCTCCCGGCTTACCGTGCGCGAGCGTGAACTGCTGGCGGTACTGTCCGATGGCTGGACCAATTTGCAGATCGCGACCCGGACCGGCATCTCCGAGAATACCGTAAAATACCATCTCAAGAATCTCTACGACAAGCTGGACGTCCGCAACCGCGCCATGGCGGTCGCGCTCTATTCACGAGAGAGGCGCAGCCAGAAGCAGCCTTTCGGGTAGGGCGACCGGGTAGGCCATGCCCACCCGCACGCGGCAAATTCTTACCCGCCAAGGTGTTGTTGCAATCAGCCGTCGAAACGAAACTCCCCACCACCGCTTTGCTGGATCAGGAGGAGTTCGCACCATGGCCGGTTTCACCCATCTTTTCATTCCCGGGCCGACCAATATCCCCGAACAGGTGCGGCAGGCGATGAACCTGCCCATGGAGGACATGCGCGCTGCCACCTTTCCCGACCTCACCCTGCCGCTGTTCGAGGACATCAAAAAAGTCTTCAAGAACGAGACCGGCCGCGTCTTCATCTATCCGTCCTCCGGCACCGGCGCCTGGGAAGCGGCGATGACCAATGTGCTCAGCCCCGGCGACCGCGTGCTGATGTCTCGCTTCGGCCAGTTCTCGCATTTGTGGGTCGACATGGCCGAGCGGCTCGGCTTCGAGGTCGAGGTGATCGACTGCGAATGGGGAACCGGCGTTCCGCTGGAACTCTATGCGGAGCGGCTGAAGGCAGACAAGACGCACCGCATCAAGGCGATCTTCTGCACCCAGAACGAGACGGCGACAGGTGTCACCAGTGACGTGGCCGGCTGCCGCGCGGCACTCGACGATGCGAACCACCCAGCGCTGCTCTTCGTCGACGGCGTCTCGTCGATCGGCTCGATCGATTTCCGCCAGGAAGAATGGGGTGTCGACTGCGCCGTCAGCGGCTCGCAGAAGGGTTTCATGCTGCCGGCCGGCCTCGGCTTCTTGTCGGTCAGCAAGAAGGCGCTCGTCGCTTCCAGAATCGCCACTCACCGGCGCTGTTTCTTCTCCTTCGAGGACATGATCCGCGCCAACGATGCCGGCTATTTCCCCTACACGCCGGCGACACAGCTGCTGCGCGGCCTGCGCGCCTCGCTCGACCTGATCGCCGAGGAAGGGCTCGACGCCATCTTCGCCCGTCACCATCGCCTTGCCGAAGGCGTGCGCAAGGCGGTCGATGCCTGGGGCCTGAAGCTCTGTGCCAAGGCGCCGAAATGGCATTCGGACACGGTCAGCGCCATTCTCGTGCCCGATGGCATCGACAGCGGCGACGTCGTCAAGCGCGCCCACCAGGCCTACCAGACATCACTCGGCGGCGGCCTCAACAAGGTGTTCGGCAAGGTTTTCCGCATTGGCCATCTCGGCTGGCTGAACGAGGTGATGGTGCTGGCCTCGCTGTCATCGGCTGAAATGGCGCTGCTCGATTGCGGTGTGCGGCTGGCGCCGGGCTCGGGCGTCGGCGCCGCCATCCAGCATTTCCGCGCCTCGGCCGCAATGCCTGTCGCCGAAGCCGCCTGAGGGGAGAGAAGATGAGCCACACCATCAACCACCTCAGGAAACTCAGGCTCCAGCGCAGCGAGCTGGCGGTTCCCGGCTCCAGCCCGGAGATGATCGACAAGGCGGCCAACAGCGCCGCCGACTTCGTCTTCCTCGACCTCGAGGACGCCGTCGCCCCGCCAGACAAGGAACGCGCCCGCAAGAACATCATCCAGGCGCTCAACGACATCGACTGGCGCGCCAAGGGCAAGACCGTTTCGGTACGCATCAACGGCCTCGACACGCACTACATGTATCGCGACGTCGTCGACGTGATGGAACAGGCCGGCGACCGGCTGGACACGATCCTAGTGCCGAAGGTCGGCGTGCCGGCCGACCTCTATATGGTCGAGGCCATGGTCAACCAGGTCGAGATGGCCAAGGGTTTCAAGACACGTGTCGGCCTGGAAGCGCTGATCGAGACCGCGCTCGGCATGGCCAATGTCGAGGCCATTGCCGCGACGCCAGGCCGGCTGGAGGCCATGCATTTCGGCGTTGCCGACTATGCCGCCAGCAACAAGGCGCGGACCGTCAATATCGGCGGGCTCAACCCCGACTATCCAGGCGACCAGTGGCATTTCGCCCTGTCGCGAATGACCGTCGCCTGCCGCGCCTATGGATTGCGCGCCATCGACGGGCCGTTCGGCGATTTCTCCGATCCGGAAGGCTACAGGGCGGCCGCCAGGCGCGCTGCCGCACTCGGTATCGAAGGCAAATGGGCGATCCATCCCTCGCAGATTGCCTTGGCCAACGAGGTGTTCTCGCCGCCGGAGAAGGAAGTCACGCGCGCCCGCCGCATCCTCGAAGTGCTGAAAGAGGCCGAGGCGCAGGGCAAGGGTGCCGCCGCGCTCGACGGCAAGATGATCGACGCCGCGTCGGAGCGCATGGCGCGCAACGTGCTGGTGGTCAATGACGCCATCGAACGCGCCGGCCAGCTTAATTAGCCAACGAGAGCCGCGCCTCGCGGCATCTTGACGATTTGGGGAGGAGAAAAAATGGACATCCACGAATATCAAGCCAAGGAACTGCTCGCCCGGCATGGAGTGCATGTGCCGCGCGGCGGCCTGGCCTACAGCCCCGAACAGGCCACCTACCGGGCGCGTGAGATCGGCGGTGGCAAATGGGTGCTGAAGGCGCAGGTCCATTCCGGCGCGCGCGGCAAGGCCGGCGGCATCAAGCTGTGCGCCAATGACGAGGAGATTTCCAACGCCGCCGAAGCCATGCTCGGGCGCAAGCTGGTGACCCACCAGACCGGCCCGCGCGGCAAGCTGATCTCGCGGCTCTATCTGGAGGAAGCCGTCGACATCGCGCAGGAACTCTATCTTGGCTTCGTGCTCGACCGCAAGGAAGAGCGCGTCATGATCGTGGCCTCGGCCGCCGGCGGCATGGAGATCGAGGAGATCGCCGAAAGAGCGCCGGATTCCATCATCCGCGCCACCGTCGATCCGGGCGTCGGCATGCAGCGCTTCCAGGCGCGCGAGATCGCCTTCGGGCTCGGGCTGGAGGACAGCCTGATCGGCAAGGCGACCGAGACCATCTTCAGCTGTTACCAGGTGTTCCGCGACTACGACGCCTCGATGCTGGAGATCAATCCACTGGTGGTGACCCGCGACGGCAGCCTGGTCGCCCTCGACGCCAAGATGTCGTTCGACGAGAACGCGCTGTTCCGGCGGCCGGAAATCTCCGAATTGCGCGACAAGAGCCAGGAAGACCCGCGCGAAACCTTCGCCAGCGACCGCGGTCTCTCTTATGTCGGTCTCGACGGCAATATCGGCTGCATCATCAACGGCGCAGGCCTCGCCATGGCGACGATGGACATGATCAAGATCGCCGGCGGCGAACCGGCCAATTTCCTCGACATCGGCGGCGGCGCTTCGCCCGAACGGGTGGCGAAATCCTTCCGCGCCGTGCTCGGCGACAAGAATGTCGAGACCATCTTGGTCAACATCTTCGCCGGCATCAACCGTTGCGACTGGGTTGCTGAGGGCGTCATCAAGGCGATCCGCGAGGTCGGCGTCAACGTGCCGCTGGTGGTGCGGCTTTCCGGTACCAGGGCCGAGGAAGGACGCAAGATCCTGGCCGATTCCGGCGAGGCGGTGATCGTCGCCGACACGCTCGCCGAAGCCGCCGAAAAAGCTGTCGCCGCTTGGCGCGCGGCCACCAAGAAAAAAGCAGCCTGAGGGAGGACGGAAAAATGGCAATCCTGCTCAACCGCAGCACGCGCGTCATCGTGCAAGGTTTCACCGGCAAGATCGGCAGCTTCCATGCCGAGGACATGAAGCGCTACGGCACCAAGCTCGTCGGCGGCGTCACTCCCGGCAAGGGCGGACAGACGCATCTCGGCCTGCCGATCTTCAACACCGTCAAGGGCGCGGTGCGCGAAACCCGGGCCGAGGCCAGCATCGTCTTCGTGCCGCCGCCCTTCGCCGCCGATTCGATCATGGAGGCCGCGGATGCGGGGATAAAGCTCTGCGTCTGCATCACCGACGGCATCCCCTCGCAGGACATGATGCAGGTCAAGCGCTACATGCGCCGCTACCGCTTCGAGGACCGCATGCGGCTGGTCGGGCCGAACTGCGCCGGCATCATCACGCCGGGGCAGGCGCTGATGGGCATCATGCCCGGCTCGATCTACCTTCCCGGCCGCGTCGGCATCGTCGGCCGCTCGGGCACGCTGGGCTACGAGGCCGCCTCGCAGATGAAGGCGCTCGGCATCGGCGTCTCGACCAGCGTCGGCATCGGCGGCGATCCGATCAACGGCTCCTCCTTCAAGGACGTTCTGAAGCTGTTCGAGCAGGACGACGAAACCGACGCCGTGGTGATGATCGGCGAGATCGGCGGACCGCAGGAAGCCGAAGCCGCGATCTGGGCGCGCGACAATATGAGGAAGCCGCTGATCGCCTACATTGCCGGGCTCTCCGCCCCGAAAGGCCGCCGCATGGGCCATGCCGGCGCCATAATCTCGGCCTTCGGCGAGTCCGCGCAGGAAAAGGTCGAGATCCTGAAAGAGGCCGGCGTCATCATCGTGCCGACGCCGTCGTCCTTCGGCGATGTGGTGGCGGAGACGCTGGAGCGAACGAAGAAGGCGGCTTGAAGCGGTTTGGAACAGAGCAGACGCATCAAATTTCGGGAGGACGAGCGCAGCCTCTTGTTGCGCCTGCTGCTTCAGGTCGCAAGCGCGCGCGAGCCCGAGATCGCCGCCGTTCTGACCGGACGCAGGTCACTTGTCTCGCTTGCGGCGGAGCAGCGCATCCCGGCGCTTCAGGCGAGCGGCGTTTGGTTCCAGTTGCTGGCGATTGCCGACGAGTTGCTTGCCATGCGGGCGCGTCGCGAACTCGAACAAGGCGCCGGTGTCGACGAAATGCCCGGCTCCTTCGGCAGTGTGATCGCGCGGATGGCGGCGAACGGCCATTCGGCGGCGGAGGTCCAGGCGAGGCTCGACGAACTCTGCGTCGGCCCGACCATGACCGCGCACCCGACCGAGGCCAAACGCGTCACGGTGCTGGAGATCCACCGACGTATCTATCGCAAGCTGACCGAGCTCGACCAGCCGCGCTGGGCGCCACGCGAACGCGACCTGCTGGTCGCCGATCTGGAAAGCGAGATCGAGCTTCTGTGGATGACAGGCGAGCTGCGGCTGGAGCGCCCAACGGTCGAACGCGAAATCGCCTGGGGCCTGCATTTCTTTCGCGAAGTCATCTTTGAGGCAACGCCGCAGCTCTATGGAAAGCTTGAAGGCGCCATCGAGCGCCACTATCCGGCGGCGCCGATCAGAATCCCCTCCTTCATGCGCTATGCCTCGTGGATCGGCGGCGACCGCGACGGCAACCCGAATGTGACGGCCGCCGTCACCGCCCATGCCCTGGCCGAATACCGCGATACCGCCTTGGGCTGGTATTTGGCGCAGATGCAGCGGCTGGTGACGGTGCTCAGCGCCAGTTCGAACGTCATCGACCTGCCGGCCAGCTTCAAGCCGGTGTTGCATACTGCGCTTGATAAAAGCGGACAGGCTGACGTGATCAGCGCCCGCAACCCTGACGAACCGCTTCGCCAGTTTGCTTCGGCCTTGTTTGCCCGCCTAATAGCCACGCGGGACGGCAGCGCGGCAGCGTACCCGTCGGCAGAGGGGTTTCGTTCCGATTTGAACGCGCTGTCTCGCGTTCTCGAAGCAATCGGAGGGCGCGCGGTAGCCAGGCGTTTCGTCCAGCCCCTGCTTTGGCAAGTCGGAAGCTTCGGCTTCCGCACCGTCTCGCTCGACATCCGGCAGAACTCCACGGTCGTCAACCGCGTGCTGGCCGAGCTGTTTGCACTGACAAATCCCGCCGATCCGGCCGAAGCCGGCACGCCGCAATGGTCGGCGCGCATTCGCAAAGCTATCGCCGAGGGTGAGCGGCTGGAGATCGACGCCAGGTACCTCTCGCCTGAAGCAGGTGAACTGCTTTCGACATTCTCCGTCATCGCCAAGCACATCTCCAGCTCGGATCCCGACGCTGTCGGCTCTTTCGTTCTCTCGATGACCCGCTCGGTCGACGATCTGCTCGCGGTCTATCTGCTGGCACAATATTGCGGACTCTCAACCGCGCCCGCCGGCGGCACAATCAGGCTGCGGATCGTGCCATTGTTCGAGACCATCGCCGATCTGCAGGCCGCGCCGGGCATATTGAACGGATTGCTCGACGTCTCTTTGGTGAGGCGCACGGTGCGCGATTTCGGCGCGCGCCAGGAAATCATGCTTGGCTATTCGGATTCCAACAAGGACGGCGGCTTTCTCGCTTCCAATTGGGAACTGGCAAAAGCGCAAAAGCGCCTCGCTGCCGTCGGGCGCAAGCACAAGGTCAGGATCAGTTTCTTTCACGGTCGCGGCGGCTCCGTCAGCCGTGGCGGCGCGCCGACCGGCCGAGCAATCGCGGCGCAGCCGCAAGGCACCGTCACTGGCACCATGCGGGTGACCGAGCAGGGCGAGGTCGTATCGTCGAAATTCGCCAATCGCGGCACCGGCCTTAACCAGCTCGAAATTCTCGCCGCCGCCGTTCTGGCCCACAGCGTCGTATCGCCCGGAGATGTCGAACCGAAGGAAACGCCGGAGTTCGATGAGGCGCTGGAAGCGCTGGCGGGCATGTCACAGGCATCCTATGCCCGGTTGATGGCCGAGCCCGGCTTCCTCCAGTATTTCAACGAGGCAAGCCCGGTCGCGGAACTGACGCTCCTGAAAATGGGCTCACGGCCGGATCGCCGTTTCGGTGCCAGCAGCATTGCCGACCTGCGCGCCATTCCATGGGTGTTCGCCTGGAGCCAGAACCGTCATCTGCTGACCGGCTGGTATGGCATTGGCAGCGCGCTCAGCGCTTTCGTCACGGTGCGTGGCGAGGCTGGGCGCGAACTTCTGGGCCGCATGTTCGAGCACTCGCGCTTCTTTCGCCTGATCGTCGACGAGGCCGAGAAGACGCTTTACCAATCGGACATGGAGATCGCGCGGCTCTACGCCGGCCTGGTGTCCGACAGCGACGCGGCCCACCGAATCCATGCCCGCATCGCCGCTGAACACGAGTTGACGCGACGCCTGATCGGCGACCTTACGGGAGGCGATCTTCCCGAGCGCTTTCCGATGTTCAGGCGGCGTTTCGACAGTCTGCGGCGACAGATGGACGACATCCACAGGCTGCAGGTCGATCTGTTGCGCGATGTCAGGGCAAAGACGGCGGATCCAAAGCGTGCGACCGATGCTCTGCTTGTATCGATCAATTGCATCTCGGCTGGCCTTGGGTGGACGGGATAGCTCGCCGGCTGGTCGAGCTGCCACATCAAGGCGCTTACGCAACGCCGTTTCCAGAAAGCCCCACATCAACAAAACCTCGCCGATCGTCGCCATCAAATCGCGCATGGTTCGGCTGGGAGCTAGGGCGTCGGTCATGGGAACAGATTTGCACACGAACTGTGGCGTTGGAAAGCTGAGCGTGCCGAGGCCACTCCACGTTTCAAGAAGAACCGAGGAGGAAAACCTTCATAGGTCTTGGCTAAGGAAGCCATTGGTGCGGTCGAGACGGCTCGAACTGAAATTTAGATGCTTTAAATCAGATAGTTACCTGTCGTATTTCGAAATTTTGTAGTGCAATTAGCAGTGCATTTTACCGGTAGATGTGAATACGCTCCGCGACCCTTTCTGGAGAATCGCCGACCGAGAAACCCGGGGTCGACCGTAGAGTCCTCACGGATTTGGCGACCTTCCTTCGGAGATTTGGTGGGCCCGGAGGGCGTCGGAAGAAAATCGATTTCATTGGCTTCTTCGTGGGCCCGAACCGTCAAATTTCCCGCATTGTTCCGTATCATCCCGCGACGAATTGCTGACTGGAGGCGATCGAGGAAACGCTATCGCCTCGCTACGCGGGCAATTCGCGTCGGAACCTAAAATTCGAATGCTAAGCTTGCTGTGCCACGATTGGCCCTGGCGCCAAAATTCATGAACTAGCGAGGCCAAATGCAGAAGATGACGCCTCAGATATTGGCCAGCGTAGCCAGCATCAGAGCCTGATCGCCAGCGTCGTCATGCCGGGCGGCAGCTCCAGCATCGGCTCCTACTCGTGCAGATAACAGTGTCGGGCGCATCGAAAGATCAACCATTCGACCTATTGGTGAGTACAAGTTTTGGCCGTTCATGACGGGCGAATAAAGCCTCGTTGGACCGTATCTGCTCGTCGTCCTGCGGAAGCCATGGACAGGAGTATCCATCGGCGTCTCGGCTCAAGACGCTCGCCGGTCGTCGGCGATGGGAAAGCTCTAAGCCTCCTCCTTCTTTGCTTTCGCAAAGCCGCGATCGGTTGCGATGAACCGTTCAAGCATCGGCGCGATCAAGCGCGATGGATTGGCAGATGGCTGCCCGGTCTCGCGCCCAAGAATTTCTGCGTATTTCACCAAATCACGGTGCAAAGGCGCCGGCAATTCCACCGTAATCTTGACTGGCTTGTCGTCGCTGATCGTTGCGAGTTTCAACTTGGCCATATCAACCTCCGTATGGTTCCAGCGCAAGGTCGCGGGTGACGAGGACGCGAACGGGAAACCCGGGTCGGATCGTAAGCGTCGGCGCCACATCGAGTTGCCGCTGAACGACCTGTTGGCCTACTTGGCTAACGCTATCGGAGGCGCCGCTGCGCAGAGCACGCACGATATCGCTGTCCTGGTCGGACGAACCGGCCTGCGCGCCAACGCTTAGAACGGTCGACAACGCCGCAGCCTTGAACAACTCGCCCCAATGATAGTCGACGCCGTCCTCGAGCCCGGCATACCCCTGCTCATCCGCCCCAGGCTGCCGCTCCAGAACGATCGAGCGTCCGTCGGGAAAGATCAGTCTGTTCCAGACGAGCAGCACGCGACGCTGTCCCGAACCAATTGCGTTATCGTATTGCCCAATAATACGAGTGCCTTGCGGGATGAGCAGCGAGCGGCCGGTGGGACTGTCATAGACATTTTCGGTTACCTGAGCGCTGATCTGCCCCGGAAGGTCCGACCGGATACCCGTGATAAGCGCGGCCGGGATCACGGCACCGGCTTGAAGCACATAAGGTGACGCCGGCGGCGTGACGCGATCTGGCGCCACGGTCCGCCGGTCAGCGGCAGCGGACAGGAAGGCAAGCTCGCGATCCTGCGCATTTGGTTGACCGTTCTGACTGGCAGGGTCGATAACTGCAGGGGCGGACGCCTCCGCGGTCCTGGCATCTCCTTGCGTTGTCTGGAAAAAGATGCGTGAGGTTCTGGCCGCTTCCTCTTCGGCTCGCCGGCGTTGCTCGGCTTCGTCAATCGCGGCGCTGGCGATCGACGGTGGCACGACGGCCTGTCCCTTGTTTTGGGCATCAAGGATCGGCCTGCCGAGATCACCAGGCAGCGGCGGCCCAAGGATCGGGCCGGCATAGTCGCGCGGCAGGCGCGCCAGTCCGTCGGCGGGCGGCCGATTGGAGGTAGGGTAGAGCTCTTCACCCTGCTTGATTGTGTTAGCATCCTGCAGCGCGTAGATCAGCGCGCCCGCGACACCGAGCGAGGCGACGAAGCCGATGCCTGCGAGCATCTTGCGCGACAGGCGCGTCACACGCGGCGGGTCGGCGCGAAGCCGCATGGGTTCGACGGCCATATCATTCTCGTTCATGCCTAAAGCTCTCCCCTGTGCCTTGCGTTCGGCGCCTTCGACGCGACGCCGTCGCTTGGTCTCCGCCACAACCCATCGGTTCTTCCTCCATCGATCCGGACGATCCTTACCGTCTGCTGCCGCTTTCCAGCGCCAAGACGCAGTTCGGCCGCACCAAAAAGGCGGTCGACGATCAGGACGTTTCGATAGACGCGGCTGTTGGTGATTTCAGCCTCGCCGTCCGGACCGATCACGAAAATCGGCGGCATCTCGCCTTGCACGATGCCGCGCGGAAACTCGATGTAGACCCGGCGGCCATCGTCATAGGCGCTCACCGGCTTCCAGGGCGGGCTGTCACCGGTAAGGCCGTAGCGATAGTTGCGTGCTGTAACGTCCGGTATGGTCGGTGTTGTGGTGACGGTCTGCAGGAGGCCCGCTTTCAGAGCCGGATAGGACCACGCAACGGCAGGCATGTAGGGCTTCGCGCCTGAGCGTAGCTCAAGCATATAGCTGCGCCGGTCGGTGGCGATGACAAGGTTCGTTGTGATGTCCGCCCGCGAGGGTTTCACCAGGACGTGGACGCGTCGGGCAATGCCGGACCCGCTTTCGGTGTCGCCGATGATCCAGCGCGCGGTATCACCGGCCGCGATCGGACCGTCGCCGGTCAGGCTCTCGCCCGGCTCAAGCGCGATGTCCGTTATCTGGCCAGGTGCGGCGTAGACCTGATAGAGCGCTCCTTCGCTCCATGGGTAGATCTGGATCGCGTTGTAGTAGCCCTCGCGGCGCGGTTCCACGCGCGCCGCGGCGTTGGCGTTCTCGACACGGGCGGCCGGCGTTTCGCCGATGGCGCCGCCCCGTGCCGGGGCCCAGCCCGGTGGCACGCGAAGAGGTTTCGGCCTTGGATCGGTCGCGGCGGCCGGAGCCGGCGGCAAGGGCGGAACATAGGTATCGTAGCTGATCTTCGGCGGCTTCTTCGCAGGCGTGGCGCAACTCGCAAGCAGCGTCGTCCCCGAGACCAGCATGGCCGATAGCAGGTATCTTGAGAAAGTCGTGCCGGCAACAAGACGCGACGTCGGGCTCATTGGCTCATCTCCCGCGACCAGTTGATGGCGTTGACGTAAATGCCGAGGGGATTGGCGCGAAGCCGTTCGGCGTCGCTTGGCATCTGCGTCACGATCGTCAGGATCGCGGTCCAGCGCTCGGTGCCTGAAAGCTGACCGTTTTCGTAGTGATGCTCGATCCAGGCGACACGAAAGGAGTCCGGCGAGGCCCTGATGACCGAAGAAACGTCCACGGCGACTTGGCTCTTGCCGACCTTGGAGAAAGGATCCGCTGCGCGAGCATAGTCGTTGAGCGCCGCCGCGCCCTGGTCGGTGGTCCATTCATAGGCGCGCAGCCAGTCCTGACGCAGGATGATTGGGTCAGCTGGAACAGAGCGCACCTGTTCGATAAAGCGGGCGAGATGCCACGCGATCTGCGGATCGGTCGGCTTATAGTCCGCGGTTGCTGGCGCGGTCGCTTGAGCCTGGCCCAGCCTATCGACCTGCACGACCCAGGGCACGACAGTGCCGCGGCCCGACTGCCAGACGAGTGAAGTGGCGAGCCCCGCCGACAGGATGAGCGACCCGAACGCCATGGCGCGCCAGTTCCGTGCCTGCACGCGTGCCGAGCCGATGCGTTCGTCCCAGATCTGCTCGGCCTTTTGATAGGGGGTTTCCGGTCGAGGGGTCTTGCCGTAGTGGACGGCGGGGCGCCTAAAGATGTTCATGGGTCATTCGCCTTCAGAAAGAGAAACGGAAGCGCCGCCGCCATGGCTGTCGCCGGCGCGCACCGCGTGGGCAGCGGTCTGGGCGCCGTGAGAGAGGCGCTGGGAGCGATGCAAGCGTCTGGCCCATTCGGGCTCTCCTTGAGCGCTGGATGGCCTGCCCGCGCCGGGCGCAGGAGCGGCTGAGGTCTCGGCGCCTCCGATTGTACCCATGGTCGACGAACCGCCGGTGGTTTCAGCGGCCGAACTGGCGCCGGAGGCGAAGCTTGACCTAAGCGATTGACCGGTGTTTGCGGCGGCGCGCTTGAGCGGAGAGGCTGCCGCCGAAGCGCCAGCGCGCGCGATGCCGCCCAAGCCGGAGGCGATGCCTGCCACGCCAGACTGGCTGGCTGCGCCAAGCGTATAGGCGGCCGAACCGCCGCCAGCGAGTGACATACCGCCACGCGCGGCCGACATCGCTCCCGAGGATGCGGCGGTCGCGCCTCGCGCCGCCAGGCCGGCTGCGCCATAGCTCGCCACCGCCATGCCGCCCGCGGCAAGGCCGGGCCGAGGTGTTCGGCCTCGGCGTCGAGCAGCCGGCCGTGAGGGCCGCCAACACAGTAGGGACGAAGCGCCTGTTTCAGGTCATTGGCTTGCAAAAGCACGCTGAGCCCGGTGATGGTGCGCTCCTCGACCGGAGCCGAGGCGAGCGAGGTCAGCGCCGCCCAGATATGCTCCTTTGCGTCCGGGGTGATCACGATGCCCTCGCGTGTCAGGATCGCGACGATCCAGTCAGCCGCCCAGGCGCGCTCGTACGTGTCATGAACGCGGGCGAGCGGCTGCAGCGAAACGGAGGCGTCCATGCCTTCGGTGAGATGACCGCCGAGATCGTGCCAGTCGCCGCCCATGGCGAGCGTCGCCGCCCGGATCGAGCCGCCGAAGTCGAAGGCGAAGATCTGAGCATTGCGGTAGCGGCAGAATTGCAGCGCCATCAGCGCCAGCAGCACCGACTTGCCAGCGCCGGTGGGGCCGACGACCAGCGTGTGGCCAACATCGCCGACATGAAGGACCAACCGGAACGGGGTCGAGCCTTCGGTCTTGCCGTAGAGCAAGGGAGGACTGACCAGATACTCGTCCCGTTCCGGCCCCGCCCACACGGCCGAGAGGGGGATCATGTGGGCGAGATTGAGCGTTGAGATCGGCGGCTGGCGGACATTGGCATAGGCGTGCCCGGGCACCGAACCGAGCCAGGCGTCGACGGCGTTGACGGTCTCGACAATCGCCGTGAAGTCGCGGCCCTGGATGACTTTCTCTACGAGCCGCAGTTTTTCGTCGGCCACGCGCGGGTCGGAATCCCATATGGCGACGGTCGCGGTGACGTAGGCCATACCCGCCATGTCGGCGCCGAGCTCCTGCAGGGCCGTGTCGGCGTCGGCCGCCTTGTTGGCGGCGTCGGTGTCGAGGAGTGCCGATGCCTCGTTGGTCATCACCTCCTTCAGAATCGAGGCGATACTCTTGCGCTTGGCGAACCATTGCCGCCGTATCCTGGTCAACAGGCGGACGGCGTCGACCTTGTCGAGCAGGATCGCGCGGGTCGACCAGCGGTACGGGAAGGCCAGCCTATTGAGGTCGTCAAGCAGGCCGGGTGTCGTGGCGGTCGGGAAGCCGACGATGGTGAGCACGCGAAGATGCTTGTCGCCAAGCCGCGGTTCGAGCCCGCCGGCGAGCGGCTCGTCGGCCAGCAGCGCATCGAGATAGATCGGGGTCTCGGGGACGCGCACCTGATGGCGTTTGGTTGAGATCGTCGAGTGCAGGTAGGTCAGCGTTTGGCCGTCATCGAGCCAGTGGCATTCCGGCATGAACCCGTCGAGCAGGGACAGCACGCGCTCTGTGCGGTCGACAAAGGCACGCACGATCTCACCCGGATCCGCGCCGGACTGGTCGCGGCCCTCATAAAGCCATCCCTCGGCGCGCGTGGCGTCTTCGGGCGGCGGCAGGAAGAGAAATGTGAGAAAGTAGCTGGATACGAAATGAACCCCTTCCTCGTCGAAGTCGGCTTTGCGCTCGGCATCGAGCAGGCCGGAGGCCGCATTGGGAAACTGGCTTTCGGGATAGGAAGCCGCTTCGTGCCGCTGTGCTTCAACGAAGATGCTCCAGCCCGAGCCGAGGCGACGGAAGGCATTGTTGATGCGCGATGCCACCGCAACGAGTTCGGCCGCTACGGCGGAGTCGAGATCTGGCCCGCGAAACCTCGCGGTGCGCTGAAAGCTGCCGTCCTTATTGAGCACGACCCCGGGGGCGACGAGTGCCGCCCAAGGCAGATAGTCGGCAAGGCGAGCAGCAGTCCGCCGGTATTCGGCAAGGCTCATCATAGCGGCGCCCTCAAACCGAGAGATGCCCGGGCAGCCGCAGATGCCGGCGCCCGACCTCGAAGAACAGCGGATCGCGCCTGGCAGCCCACACCGCCGTGACATGTCCAATTGCCCAGATCAGCAGACCGACCAGCCAGAGCCGCAGCCCAAGACCGACCGCACCGGCCAGCGTGCCATTCAGGATTGCGATCCCGCGCGGCGCGCCGCCAAGCAGGATTTGCTCGGTCAGGGCCCGATGAACGGGCACCGTCCACCCCGGCACCGCGTCGAGTTGTTCGAAAGTAGTTGTCATGAGATCAACGCTCCGCCGCCGAACGAGAAGAACGATAGGAAGAAACTCGACGCCGCGAAGGCGATCGAAAGGCCAAAAACGATCTGGATCAACCGCCTGAAGCCACCCGAACTGTCGCCGAAGGCCAGCGTCAGGCCGGTGACGATGATGATGATGACGGCGATGATCTTGGACACCGGTCCCTCGACCGACTGCAGGATCTTTTCGAGCGGCTGTTCCCACGGCATCGAGGAACCCGAGGCATGGGCGCTCGACGCGACCAGGAGATTGACGGCAAGGGCGACGGCTCCTGCGGCCATGTTGCCGTGGCAGCGTGAAAGGAGGCGGATCACGAGGTTTCTCCTGGGTTGGTGGACGTGGCTTCAGCAATGCGATAATCGCCGTCGGGACCGAGGCCCTCGACCCGGACCAGCTCGCTAAGGCGTCGCGCGGCGCCACGTCCGGAGAGGACAGCGACGAGGCCGATCGTGTCGGCGATCAACGCGCGCGGGACAGTGATGACGGCTTCCTGGATAAGCTGCTCAAGTCGGCGCAGGGCGCCTATGCCGGAGCCGGCATGAAGGGTGCCGATGCCACCGGGGTGCCCGGTGCCCCATGCCTTCAAGAGGTCCAGGGCTTCGGCGCCGCGCACTTCGCCGATTGAGATGCGATCGGGCCGCAAGCGCAGCGAAGAGCGAACCAGGTCGGAGAGCGTGGCGACGCCATCCTTGGTGCGCATCGCGACGAGGTTAGGGGCCGCGCATTGCAGTTCGCGGGTGTCCTCGATGATGACGACCCGATCCATCCCTTTCGCCACTTCGGCGAGCAGCGCGTTGGTCAGCGTCGTCTTGCCAGTCGATGTGCCACCGGCAACGAGGATGTTTAAGCGCCCGGTAACGGCGGCGCGCAATATCGCGGCCTGGCCGCCCGCCATTATGCCTGCCGCGACATAGTCATCGAGCGTGAATACGGCGACGGCGGGTTTGCGGATCGCGAAGGCCGGCGCGGCGACCACGGGCGGCAACAGGCCTTCGAAACGCTCGCCGGTTTGCGGCAACTCGGCCGAGACGCGCGGGGAACGGGAATGGACCTCGGCGCCGACATGATGGGCGACCAGGCGCACAATCCTCTCGCCAGCGGCAGGCGCGAGCATTTCCCCCGTATCGGCCAAACCTTCCGAAAGCCGATCCACCCAGATCCGGCCATCCGGGTTCAGCATAACCTCGACGATCGCGGAATCGTCGAGAAACCGGGCAATGGCGGGTCCAAGCGCGGTGCGCAGCATGCGCGAACTGCGCGCGTGTCCCTCGGTATCGTTGCGCGAGATAGCCATCCTGTCCCCGTTTGCGCCGGGAACAGGTCGAACAGTCCCCGGTCGGGGACGATCAAAACAGCCTTGGAGCAGTCCGATTCAACGGGTTTCAGCCGTCATCGTAACGTAGCGCGCAAATACCGGCTAACGGCGGCGCCGAAGGCCGTGGCGCTCTATGGCGACGCATTGCGCCATTCACGGCAAATGCGCGCAATATGAACTTTCGCAATAGTATGTTCATATTTATTGACACTCGACTCCCGCCGGGTTTAAGAGAGAGCCATCGATCGCCTGGCCGTACAGGCGATCGTCCTTTTCACGGCGCGGAGGATTGCCATGAGGTCCGGTCCGGAGGGCACGATTTCTCAGCGCAAAGTCGCCTTCGTTCGGCACGGCGAAACGATACCGGCATCGTTGCCACCCGCCTCGGCAAAGAGTGGTGGCACCCCGTGAGCATGCTCGACATCTGGCTGGGCATTCTACAGGGGCTGGGTATCACCGCACAGGTCACAGCCTATGGCCTGGTCTTCGCGGTCCCCTTCGCGCTCGTTTTCGGCGTCGCGCAGTTTCTGACCACCGGTATGGCGCGCTTTCTGGTTACCGCCGTGATCGAATTCTGGCGCAGCTCCGCGGTCGTCGTCCTGCTTTTCGTCTTTTACTACGTGCTGCCGGTCGTGGGCGTCACTCTATCGGCGCTGACCGTCAGTGCATTGGTGCTCGGCCTCAATAGCGGCGGCTATGCCAGCCAGGCGGTGCGCGCCGGGCTCCAATCTCTTCCTGCCGGCCAGCGCGAGGCTGGCATGGCGCTCGGCCTCTCGCGCCCGGCGATCCTGCTTCTGATCGAGCTCCCCCAGGCGTTGGTCGCCATGAGTCCCACCTTCGTCAACAACCTTATTCAGCTCGTCAAGGCGACTTCCCTTGTCTCGTTGGTCACATTGACGGACATGACGTTCCGCGCCAAGGAAATCTCGCAGACCGAATACGACCCGGTCGCGATCTATTCGGCGCTGCTGCTAGCCTTCTTCGTCGTCTGTTATCCGATCGCACTCGCCGGACGCTGGCTCGAGAAGCGGGTCAATCCCGAAAGAGGAACGCCTCGTGGGATTTAACCTCGATTTCGCACTCTCGACCATCCCGACCATAATCGGCGCGATAGGGAATACGCTGCTCGCCACGGTCTTGAGTTGCCTCGGTGCGTCGGCGCTTGGCTTCATGTTCGAAATGATCCGCCGCGGGGGCGGAGCGCCTGGCCTCGCCGTGCGCTTCCTGATCGACTTCATCCGCTCAACGCCGGTTCTGGCCTGGCTCTATTTCCTGTATTTCGTCATGCCCTTCTACGGGATCCGGCTTGGCGCCATGACGGTGGGAATACTGGGGCTGAGCCTGTATTACAGCGGTTATCTGGCGGAGGTGTTCAAGGCGGGCATCGACGCCATTCCGAGGGGGCAGCAGGAAGCAGCCAGAGCCTTGTCCCTCACCCGCCGCGACACGATCATTTTCATCATCGGACCGCAAATGCTGCGCAACATCGCCGCGCCGCTCGGCAACTACCTGGTTTCGATCCTCAAGGCGACGCCTTATCTCGCGATCCTGGCCGTGCCGGAAATGCTCGGGCGCGCCTTCGATATCGCTTCCGAGACCTATCGTTACGCGGAGCCGCTGACCGTCGCCGGCGTTCTGTTTCTCGCCCTGGCGCTGATCGTTTCTTATGGCGTGAAGTGCATCGAGCAGCGCCTGCTTGCAGCTGGACGTCGCTGATGCTCGCTCAAGCCCCAATCTCCACCGCTCAATCCTTCCCCCTTGTGCGTATCGACGGCCTCAACAAGTGGTTCGGTGCCCTGCAGGTTTTGAAAGACATCGATCTGACGGTACGAGCGGGCGCACGCGTCGTCGTTTGCGGACCGTCCGGGTCCGGCAAGTCGACATTGATCCGCTGCATCAACGGTCTCGAACCTTTCCAGAAGGGAACGATCCAGTTCGAAGCGATAACTCTGGGAAAAGATGCTCGCGATACCGCGCGGGCGCGCCGACAGACAGGTATGGTCTTCCAGAGCTTCAATCTCTTTCCGCACCTCACCGTGCTCGCCAACTGCACGCTGGCGCTGCGCCGGGTTCTCCTGAAACCGGCGCGCGAGGCCGAAGAGATCGCCATACAGCATTTGACGACGGTGCACATCCCCGAAAAGGCGCATGCCTACCCGGCCCAGCTCTCGGGCGGTCAACAACAGCGAGCGGCGATCGCGCGCGCTCTCTGCCTCAATCCCCGCATCATGCTGTTCGATGAACCCACCTCGGCGCTTGACCCGGAAATGATCAAGGAAGTCCTGGACGTGATCATCGCGTTGGCGGGAACCGGCGTGACCATGGTCTGCGTGACCCATGAAATGGGTTTTGCACGCGAAGTCGCGGACGAGATCGTTTTCATGGACGAAGGCCGCATTGTCGAGCATGCCTCTTCCAATGACTTTTTCTCTAGAGCCGCTCACCCACGCGCCCGGCTGTTCCTCGATACCATCCTGAGCCATTGAGGGCAGATGCCTGTGACCCGGCGTGCCGGCCAAGAGCTCGGACGGACGCCAACACGCGTCCGGCAGGTGCCGGACGCGCCAAGCAGGTTACCACTCCGGCGCGAACGCGTAGCCTGCGGAGCGGACGGTCCTGATCACATCGCTTCCCACGGATGCCCGAAGCCTTTTGCGCAGCCTTGCTATATGAACGTCGACGCCCCGCACATCAGTTGCGGCGGCATGTTCAGGCCATGCGGTCGCGACCAGTTCCTCGCGGCTGAAAACCTTGCCTGGTTTTGCCAAAAGGCTTCGCAAAAGCTTGAACTCGATCGGCGGCATGACAATCTCGTTTTGCTTGAAGAATGTCCGGTGGGTCTGTCGCTCGAGCCGAAAATCGCCATGCACCACATCTCCCG
Source organism: Mesorhizobium sp. ESP7-2 (assembly GCF_020164715.1). NCBI lineage: Bacteria > Pseudomonadati > Pseudomonadota > Alphaproteobacteria > Hyphomicrobiales > Phyllobacteriaceae > Mesorhizobium > Mesorhizobium sp. ESP7-2. The sequence continues at coordinate 4,095 of NZ_JAIUGQ010000044.1, read as the reverse complement.
AGTCCGTTTCGCGCGATAGCTTCGCAAGACCCGCTTTGCCATGCAGCCAGGTCAGCAGCTGTTCGGGCGCAAACGGCCGCGAAAATATCTCGTCGACGCCAGCCTTGATCAGTTCGAGCTGCAGCTTGCCGGAACGGGGAGCGACGAGGGCTGCGATGGGGATGCCTCCCGTCGCTTCGCTCGATTTCAGCGACAGGCACTGTTTGGCGATTTTGCCGTCGCCGGGTTGACAGTCCAGGATAACGGCAAGCGGCGCCGCCGCCTTGATGACACGTGCGATTTCCTTGTCTGCCGTGATCAGTCGGGTTTCGAAGCCGGCAACCGAGAGGATGTGGCCGAAAACCAGGAAGAAATCCGGGTCCTTTGAGGAGATCAGGGCCAGTGGCTTCATGCGTCCATCAACCGAATCCGAGGCACCATGGGCGCAAACGGCCACTCTGTCTGATTTTTCGCCATTTTTTATGTAACATCAAATCGGTAGAAGCTGCCGAGTGCACACGAATTTACGCCAGAATGCGACAATTTTCGCCACTTTTCGATCTCTCGTCGCACACGGAGCGCACACGAATATATGGCCACCTACCCAAAGCTCTCGTCCGGTTCCTGGCGTGTCCAAGTTCGTCGCAAAGGTCACTACGTCAGTGAGACCACCTTCCTGCGCCGAGACGACGCGCGTCGCTGGGCGACCGAAACCGAGCGCTTAGTCGAACGCGGTGAGTCGCCGACCAAGTCCCGTATAGCGCGCCTTAAAACTTTCGGCGCCTCATCGACCTTCATATCGACGACATGAGCGATGTAGGCAAGTCCCCTCGCCGCTCCAAGGCCGCACCCCTCAATATGCTCCAATGACATCTGGGGAAGATCATCCGCCACGTTTTCGGGGCGCGTCCAGGCGGACGACAAGCATGACTTACAAGGTTGGAATTCTCGCCTTCGACTCGTTGGTCGGCGACCCGAGCAAGGAGCTCGGAGCTCAAATCATCGTACGCCTCCGGCGAGGGCCGCCTTGCGCGAACATGGGCCGGTAGCGAGGCTGCGCTCTTAAGGTCGTCCTTACGAGCGGAGTTCGCAGCACAGCCATGAGCCAGATGACGATATTGACCGGGCCCGAACGCCGTCGTCGTTGGAGTGAAGAGGATCAGTGCCGGATACTGGCCGCAGCATTCGCGCCGAGGGCCACAGTGGCGGCGGCGGCGCGTCAGTACGATGTCGCGACCAGCCTGATCTATAAGTGGCGCCGCACGTTAAGAGCCCGGGAAACGGGCTTTGCCGAAGTTGTCGTGGTTCGCGATGAGCCTGCCGCCGCTTCGGTGCCGGCGCCACCAGCCGTGATCGAGCTGGAGATCGCCGGCAAGGTGCGGCTGCGGATTCCGCTGACCACGCCGCCGACCCTTGCGGCGGCGATGGTGAAGGCGCTGGGCGTATCATGATCCCGGTTCCGAGCCAGGTGCGGATCTGGTTGGCGGTCGGCCGGACCGATATGCGTCGTGGGATGCAAGGCCTCGCTCTGCAGGTCCAGGAGACGTTGGGCCGGGATCCGCATGCCGGCGATCTATATGTCTTCCCCGGCCGCAACGGCAATCTGATCAAGACTATCTGGCATGATGGGCTCAGCATGTCGCTGTATGCAAAACGGCTCGAGAAGGGCCGGTTTCTATGGCCGTCGCCGGCGGACGGCACGGTTTCCATATCACCGGCGCAGCTCGCCTACATGCTCGACGGGATCGATTGGCGCAACCCGCGCCACACGTTCCGCCCGCGGCGCGCGGGCTGAGTTTTTCTTTGATTTGCGCCATTTTCCGCGAGCCAGCGGACGCGTTTTATGATTCACTCCAGGGCATGGTTGCCACCGCCCAGGATGCTGTTCCGGACGATATCGGCGCGCTGAGAGCAGCGCTGAGCGCGGCGCTGGCCAGAGCCGAAGACGAGGCCGCGCGCGCTGCGCTGGTCGAGGCCGAACTGGCGGTCGCCAGGGCCAAGGCATCGGATGATGCGGCGCTGATCGCACATCAGGACCTGACGATCCGGGAGCTGCAGCGGGCGCTGCACGGTCAGAGTTCTGAAGGCTCAGCCCGCCTGCACGACCAGATGGAGCTCACCTTCGAGGAACTCGAGAGCACGGCGACGGAAGACGAGATCGCCGCCGCACAAGCCGCGGCCCGGACCACCGAGGTGGCGCCTTATGTGCGCAAGCGAGCGGCGCGCCAGCCATTTCCCGAGCATCTGCCACGCGAGCGCGTGGTCGAGCCGGCGCCGACCGCTTGCGACTGCTGCGGCGGTCACCGGCTGCGCAAGCTGGGTGAGGACATCACCGAGACGCTGGAGGTGGTGCCACGGCAATGGAAGGTGATCCAAGACGTGCGGGAGAAGTTCACCTGCCGCGACTGCGAGGCGATCAGCCAGGCTCCGGCGCCGTTGCACGCCACCCCACGCGGCTGGGCCGGTCCCGGCCTACTGGCGATGATCCTGTTCGAGAAGTTCGGCCAGCATCAGCCGCTCAACCGCCAGGCTGAACGCTATGCCCGCGAAGGCGTGCCGCTCAGCCTGTCGACGCTCGCCGACCAGGTCGGCGCCGGCGGCGCGGCGCTGATGCCGCTGTTCAAGCGGCTCGAAGCCCATGTGCTGGCCGCTTCACGTCTGCACGGCGACGACACGACGGTGCCAGTCCTGGCCAAGGGCAAGACCGATACCGGCCGATTATGGACCTATGTGCGCGATGACCGACCGTTCGGCGGCGCCGATCCGCCGGCGGCAGTGTTCTACAATTCCCGCGATCGCCGAGGGGAACATCCCGCGGCGCATCGCCGGCTGGAGCGGCATTCTGCAGGCCGATGCCTTTGGCGGTTATGTCGATCTCTATGCGTCGGGTCGTCAGCCGGCGCCTGTTCTGGAAGCCAGCTGCTGGGCCCACGGCCGGCCCAAAGTGTTCGAGCTGGCCGATATCGAAGCGGCGGCGCGCAAGAAGGCGCGCGGCGACAAGCCCAACCTGGTCCATCCGCGAGCGGTTGAAGCCGTGAAGCGCATCGATGCCTTATTCGATATCGAGCGCGCGATCAACGGCATGTCGCCAGGCCAACGCCACGCCGCGCGCCAGGTGCGGAGCCTGCCACTGATCACCGAGCTCAAGCGCTGGATGATCGAGACACGCGACAAGCTCCCCCGCGGACACGATCTGACCAAGGCCTTCAACTACATGCTGCGCCGCTGGTCATCCTTCACCCGGTTCCTGGACGATGGGCGGATTTGTCTGTCGAACAATGCAGCCGAGCGAGCCCTGCGCCGCATCGCTCTCGGCAGAAAGTCATGGCTGTTCTGCGGTTCCGATCGCGGCGGACAGCGCGCTGCCGTTCTCTACAGCCTGATCGTCAGCGCCAAGATGAATGATATCGACCCGCAGTCCTGGCTCGCCGACGTCCTCGCCCGACTGCCCGCCTATCCGGCCCATCGGATCGATGATTTGCTGCCATGGAATTGGAGATCCGCAAAACTGCGGACTCAACCAGCGGCGGCCTGATATGCAGCGCAATAAGGTGCTTCACGTTCACACCGTCGAACGTGTCGCCAGGGACCTCGGCGTCAGCGAAGAGCTCATCCAGGACCTGACGCTCGGTCTCGAGCCCGAGGACGGCGTCATCTGGGTCTACGGGCCAACGATGACGACGGGATCTTGGCCTTCACCGATGAAGGCATCGAGGAGGTCGAACTCCTCCTCGAAGAATATCATCGCGTCTCCCCATCGAAAGCTTGACCTCAGCACTGCGGTGTCATGGCCGCCGGATACGAACGCCTGCGGTCTTCACCGGATGAGTACAAATCATCGCGACCATTCCGTGTAAAACGCCGGTGCCAACTTGTTGACCGCGAAGCCTGGCGAGGGAAGGTCTGCGCTAGGCTAGGGCAGTTTGTGTTGAAGACTGGCTGTTTGGGTCCGGCTGATCGTCGCCCACGACGATTGTGTGCCAGTCCAACAATAAAGCCGTCTCGATTGTTCAGATCGAGACGGCCGGTGATTTATGGCAAAATTGGTTGCGGGGACAGGATTTGAACCTGTGACCTTCAGGTTATGAGCCTGACGAGCTACCGGGCTGCTCCACC
>NZ_JAIUGQ010000043.1:0-53580 GCF_020164715.1 Mesorhizobium sp. ESP7-2 | reverse complement strand
AAGGACTGGCGCCGATCGAGCGAACTGCCAATGTCCCCCCAAGTGGGGGAGATGTCCGGCAGGACAGAGGGGGGCGCGACGGAACTCGACCTATCCAGGTTTTCCATCCCGCGAGCCCATCCCTCAAACCTTGACCAGTTGCTCCACGCGATCCTTCTGCCCGAAAATCCTCAAATACCGCTCGATCTCCTTGAGATCGCCGGTCGCCTTGGCCGGGTTGTCGGAAAGCTTGACCGCCGGCCTTCCATTGGCCTCGGTGACCTTGCAGACCAGCGATATGGCGTCGAGGCTGTTGGTCTCGGTCGGCGCGCAGCCTTCGAAATCATTGGTCAGGTTGGTGCCCCAGCCGAAGGACATGCGCACCTTGCCCTTGAAGTGGCGGTAGGTCTCCTCGATGGTTTCGACCTCGAGCCCGTCTGAGAAGATCAGCAGCTTCTGCCTGGGGTCCTTGCCCTTTTCGCGCCACCAGGACAGGATTTTTTCGCCGCCCTCGATGGGCGGCGCGCTGTCGGGACGGAAGCCGGTCCAGTCGGCGACCCAGTCCGGCGCGTCGCGCAGGAACGAAGCGGTACCGAAGGCGTCGGGCAGCACGATCAGCAGATTGCCGCCATAGTAGCGCTGCCAGTCCTGCAGCACCTTGTAGGGCGACTGCTTCAGCTCTTTTTCCGAATTGGCCAGTGCCGCGAACACCATCGGCAATTCATGCGCGTTGGTGCCGAGCGCTTCGAGGTCATTGTCCATGGCCAGCAGCACATTGGAGGTGCCGGTGAACGCCTCGCCTACGCCTTCCTTGAGTGCCTCCACGCACCAGCGCTGCCACAGGAAGGAATGGCGCCGGCGAGTGCCGAAATCGGAAATGCGGATGCCGGGCAGCGCCTTCAGCCGTTCGGTCTTGGCCCACATCTTGGCCTTGGCGCGAGCATAGAGCACATCGAGCGCGAAGGGCCCGAACGATCGCAAAGCGGCGCGCGAGCGCAATTCGTTGATGATGGCAAGCGCCGGGATTTCCCACAGCGTCGTGTACATCCAGGGGCCGCTGAAGGTCAGCTCATACTGGCCGTCGCGCTTCGACAGCTCGTATTCCGGCAGCCGAAAACCTTCCAGCCAGGCGAGGAACTCCGGCTCGAAAATCTGCTTGCGGCCGTAGAAATTGTTGCCGCCCAGCCAGATCATCTCCTTCTTGGAGAAGCGTAGCGTGCGGGCATGGTCGAGCTGTTCGCGCAACTCGCCTTCGTCGATCTCGTCGGCCAGCCGCACCGAGGTGGTCCGGTTGATCAGGGAAAAAGTGGCATCGACCTTGGGGTACATGCCCCAGATCATCTGCAGCATCAAAAGCTTGTAGAAGTCGGTGTCGAGCAGGCTGCGCACGATCGGGTCGAGCTTCCAGGTGTGGTTATAGACGCGCCGCGCAATATCGGTCTTGGCCATGTCTCGTTACCGCCTTCGCTGCCCTGCCACCACAATAGCGACAGGCCTCATAGCATCGAATTGACCAAAACGCTGCTTGCTTTCAGGCTGGCCCGACAAAAAGAAAGTCCTGCGTGCGGCTACGAGGGTTTGCCGCCCATCACCTTGAGCGCGGGACGTTTGCGGCGGATGACGAGGCGGCCCGCCACCGGAGCGTCGGCGCGGCTGTCATCCCCGGCCTTCTCGGCGAACAGCCAGTCGATAAACACCTGCACGATCGGCGTCGCCCGCATTTCGTTGCGGCAAACGACATAGAAATCATCGACCGCCGGCACCGACAGGCTGAACGGCGCGACCAGCATGCCCCTGGCGAGCAGCGCGCTTGCCGTGACGGAATCGCCCAGCGCCACGCCATGGCCATGGACGGCGGCTTCCGCCGTCATGCGCGCGTCGCCGAGATGATGGCGCCGGCCGCGCTCGAGGTCCAGCGCGTCGGCGGCGGCCAGCCAGGTGTGCCACTCGCGGCCATCGTCACCGTGCAGCAGGACATGCTCGGCGAGGTCGCGAACGTTGCGGATCGGCCGGTTGTTGATCAGCGTCGGGCTGACCACCGGGAACAGCTCCAGGCCCGACCATTTGCGCATCCAGCAATCGGCCCAGCTGCCATCGCCATAGTGCACGCAGACATCGATATGCGGCGCCCGGATATCCCTGGGGTCGTTGGAGGGAATGAGCGTCAGCTGGATATCGGGATATTGCGCGGTGAAGCTGCCGAGCCTCGGCGTCATCCACAAAAGCAGCAGCGCCGGCACGCAGGACACCGACAGCGCGCCGCTGCTTGCCGGCCGCGTCAGCCGCTGCGTGGCGGCGGCTATGCCGTCGAACGCGACCGATACCGCCGGCAAAAGTTCGGCGCCATGTGGGGTCAGCTTGACCCGCTGGCCGACCCGCTCGAACAGCTTGACGCCAAGCGATTGTTCCAGCGCCTTGATCTGGTGGCTGACGGCGCCATGCGTGACATTCAGCTCACTCGCCGCCTTGGTCAGCGAGGCATGGCGCGCCGTGGCCTCGAAGGCGCGCAGCGGGTTGAGAGGTGGCAAGCGCTTGGCCATGGATGCTCGGCTTCATTGTGAGATTTTCTCACAGAAACCACCCTAACAATATCAATTGCTTTTTCAAAGCGGCTGCCGGAGACTTTGCCCCAAGACAACATGAAGACCTGAATTTGCAGACAGCCAGCGGGACAGCAGCCCGGCCGGATGACGGTCGGCTCGCCCGAGGTCACCAATTGCAACGCTGCATCGGCTGAGGAGAAGCGGATATGGGATACGATCGCGGCAAGCTCGACGCGTTGCGTCGCAAATATGGCGAGAGCCATGGCGGCGAGATGTTCGACCCGAAATTCCGCAAGGTCGCGGACAAGATCTTCTCCAAGAGCGGCACGCGGCTGGCGCCCTATTCCGGCATCCCGACCTTCCTCACCGCGCCCTACCGTGAAATCGCGGCGGACAATCCGGACTTCGGCGATCTGCAGGTGGCGATTATTGGCGTGCCGATGGATCTCGGCGTCACTAACCGGCCGGGCTCGCGCTTCGGGCCGCGCGCATTGCGGGCCATCGAGCGCATCGGCCCCTACAACCATGTGCTGGAATGCGCGCCGACGCATGAGCTCAGGGTGGCCGACATCGGCGACGTTCCGTTCCAGAGCCGTTACCGGCTGGAGACCAGCCATGAAGACATCGAACGCCGCATCAATCAGATCGTCGACGCCGGCGTCATCCCGCTGTCGGTCGGCGGCGACCACTCGATCACGCACCCGATCCTGAAAGCGGTCGGCAAGAAGGCGCCGGTCGGGCTGATCCATATCGACGCCCACTGCGACACAAGCGGCCTGTTCGACCTGACCAAATTCCACCACGGTGGCCCGTTCCGCAACGCCGTGCTCGATGGCGTGCTCGATCCGACGCGCACCATCCAGATCGGCATCCGCGGCGCGGCCGAGTATCTGTGGGAGTTCACCTACGAATCCGGGATGACGGTGGTCCATGCCGAAGAGGTGACCGGGCTCGGCATTCCCGCCATCATCGAGAAAGCGCGCAGAATAGTTGGTGACGGCCCGACCTATGTGTCCTTCGACATCGACAGCGTCGATCCGGCCTTCGCGCCGGGCACCGGCACGCCGGAAGTCGGCGGGCTGACGACGCGCGAGGTGCTTGAATTGCTGCGCGGCCTAAAAGGCCTCAACATCGTCGGCGGCGACGTCGTCGAGGTGGCGCCGCAATATGACGCGACCACCAACACCGCGCATGCCGGCGCCCAGGTGCTGTTCGAAATCCTGAGCCTGATGGTGTTCAGCCCGGCCGTGACCGGCAAGGGCGCCTGACGTTCAGAAAAGCAAAGGCGGCCGCCGCGCTGGAGCCGGCGGCCGACCCAAACAAACAAAAAGCTTCCAGAAGGGGAATGACAATGACAATCCGCTCGACATTCAAATCATCCATCGCCGCCGTCCTGGTCCTGGGCGCGGCAGGTCTCGGCGTCGCCACACAGGCTGCCAAGGCCGACGCACTGGCCGATATCACCAAGGCCGGCACCATCAATGTCGGCGTCTTCGCCGATTTCCCGCCCTTCTCCTCGGCCAGCGCCGATATGAGCCTCAAGGGCTATGACATGGACGTCGCGCAGTACATCGCCGACACGCTCAAGGTGAAGCTCAATCCGATCGCCGTCACCGGCCAGAACCGCATCCCCTACCTCAACGACCACCGAGTCGACATCCTGATGAGCGTCGGTTACTCCAAGGAGCGCGAGCAGGTCATCGACTTCGCCGCAGCCTACGCGCCCTACTACATCGCGGTGATCGGTCCGGCAGCGATGTCGGTCAAAGGCAAGGAAGACCTCGCCGGCAAGTCGATCGCCGTCAATCGCGGCACTCTGGAAGACACCTCGCTGACCGAGGCGGCACCAGCGTCGGCCGACATCAAGCGCTTCGACAACTACAACTCGGTGATCCAGGCCTTTATTTCCGGCCAGACCCAGCTGATGGTCGTCGGCAACGACGTCGGCGCCCAGGTGCTGGCCAAGCAGGATGTGCTCAAGCCGGAGCAGAAGTTCCAGCTTCTGACCTCGCCTTCGCATATCGGCCTCAACAAGAATGAGGACGGCCTGAAGAAGGCGGTCAACGATGCCGTCGCCAAGATGTTGGCCGACGGCAAGCTCGACGAAAGCTCGAAGGCCTGGCTGAAGACGCCGCTCAACCCCGACAACCTCAAGGATTGAGTTGCCGTGGCCTTCGGCTGGCTGCCAGGTGCCGTGGGCGACATCGCGCACGGCGCGGCGACGACGATCCTTTTGATCGCCGTCACCACGCTGGCGGGAACGCTGCTCAGCATCCTCGGCGCCGCTGGGCGGCGAAACGGCCCCGCGCTGCTGCGCCGGGCCATCGCCTGGTATGTCGAGGTGATGCGCAACACGCCGTTCCTGGTGCAGCTGTTCTTCATCTTCTTCGGCCTGCCGAGCCTCGGCATCAGGCTCGACCCGATCCTGGCCGCCATGCTGGCGATGACGCTCAACATGGCAGCCTACACCATCGAGATCGTCGGCGCCGGGCTCGACGCGGTGCCGAACGGGCAGACGGAGGCGGCCCTGGCGCTTGGACTGCGGCCACGCCAAGTGTTCATCAAGATCGTGCTGCCGCAGGCGCTCAAGATCATCTATCCCGCGCTGACCAGCCAGATCGTCATCATGATGCTGGAATCCGCCGTGGTGTCGCAGATCGCGGTGCGCGAACTGACCTATGAGGCCGACATGCTGCAGGCGCGCACTTTTCGCTCTTTCGAGACCTATTTCGTCGTGACGCTGGTCTATCTCTTGATGTCGATGGCCTTGCGGCGGCTGCTGGTTACAGGCGGGCGCCGCGCGCTCGGGGCTGGCGTGTCATGATCGAGTTCACGCTCTGGGACATCGTGCGCAACCTTCTGCTTGCCGCCCGCTGGACGGTGCTTTTGTCGCTGGCCGCCTTCGTCGGCGGCGCGCTGGTCGGGATGGCGGTGCTGTTCTTCAGGATCGCCAAGAATAAATGGAGCCGGCGTCTTGCCTCCGGCTACATCGCCCTGTTCCAGGGGACGCCGCTCCTGATGCAGCTTTTCCTGATGTTCTTCGGCCTGCCGATGCTCGGCCTGCGCATCGAGCCCTGGACGGCCGCGGTGCTCGGCCTGACCTTCTTCGCCAGCGCCTATCTCGCCGAGATCTGGCGCAGCGGGGTCGACGCGCTACCGCGCGGCCAATGGGACGCGGGCGCCAGCCTCGGCCTGCACTATCTGCAGGAGCTGCGGCTGATCATCCTGCCGCAGGCGTTCGCGATCACCCGCGCGCCGACCGTCGGCTTCCTGGTCCAGCTGATCAAGTCGACGGCGCTGACCTCGATCATCGGCTTCGAGGAATTGGTGCGGACTTCGAATGCCATCAACAACGCGACCTTCGAACCGTTCAAGGTCTATGGGCTGGTGGCGCTGATCTTCTTCGTCATGTGCTTTCCGCTGACGCAGTATGCGCGGCGGCTGGAGAAGCGGGTGCCGGGCCACTGACAGCCAACAAGGACGGCCACCAGGCTACCGGCGGCCGTGTTTTTCAATGCCCGAAGGCCAGCGACGGCGCGATCCGATCCCGCCGCAGCCAGCGGGCCAGAAGCAGGGCCGCCACCACGGCCAGCCCGCTGGACAGGCCGATCCAGATGCCGACGCCATGGAAGCCGAAATGGAAGGCGAGCAGCACGCCGAGCGGCAGGCCGACGCCCCAGTAGCCGATGGCGGCATAGATCATCGGCACCTTGGTGTCGTGCAGGCCGCGCAGCATGCCGGAGGCAACCGCCTGCGCGCCGTCGAAGACCTGGAACAGGGCGGCAAAGACCAGGAACGACACGGCAAGCGCGATCACCCTGGCATTGGCGGGATTGCCCAGATCGATGAAGGCGCTGATCAGGAGATGGGGCCAAAGCACCATCACCAGGCCCATCAGCGCCATGAACGAGACGCCCATGACGAAGGCGGTCCAGCCGGCACGCGACACGCCCTCGGGGTTGCCCGCGCCATGCGCGAGCCCGACCCGCACCGTCACCGCCTGGTTGAGGCCGAGCGGCACCATGAAGGAGATCGAGGCGATCTGGATGGCGATCGCGTGCGCGGCCAGCGAATCGGCGTCGATCAGGCCCATCAGGAGTGCCGCGGCATTGAAGATCGTCACCTCGAAGGCCAGGATGCCGGCGATCGGCAGGCCGAGCCGCAGCAGTCCCTTGAAGCGCGGCCAGTCGGAACGCCAGAAGCGGCCGAACAGATGGTAGCGCCGGAATTTCTTCTCCAGCATCACCACGACGGCCATGCCGACGAACATCAGTGTGCTGGACAGCGTGGTGGCAAGACCGGAGCCTGCGATTCCCATGGCCGGAACACCGAGATTGCCGAACATGAACAGCCAGTTGAAAAAAGCGTTGCAGGCGACGGCGACGAAAACGATGATCAGCGCCCAGCCCGGCCGCTCCAGCGCCGAGATGAACGACCGCAGCACGATATAGCCGTAGAAGGGCAGCACCGCCCATTCCAGCCAACGCAGATAGATGCCGGCCTGACGCGCCAACGCGGGCTCCTGGCCCATGGCGAGCAGAATGGCCTCGCCGTGCCAAAGCACGAGCCAGATCGGGATCGCGATCAGGATCGCCAGCCACAGGCCCTGGCGCACGGTGCGGCGCAGATCGCGCACGGAATGGCGGCGGCGGCCTAGCTCGGTGGCGATCATCGGCGAGGTCGCCAGCATCAGGCCGAGGCCGAAGATCAGCGGCATGAAATAAAGATTGGCGCCAAGCGCGCCGCTGGCCAGCGTGTCCGCGCCGAGGCGTCCCATCATCATGACGTCGGTGGCGGTCATCGCGGTCTGGCCGAGATTGGTCAGCACCATGGGCCAGGCCAGCGCCAGCGTCGCCCTGATTTCCCGACGCCAAAGATTTTCCGGCGCGCGAGCGCCGGCTTCGATCGCAGACATTGTCCTGCTCTTTCAGAACACGGCGCGTCGGGCCACACCCGGAAGCCGCACAGCAATGGCACAAAATGGCGCCGTTTGCGCCGTCTATTGAACGAAATGCGACATGAAGGCAAGGGAGGAGGCGCCGGAACAGATTGAGCCAGCGCCATTGCGCGGGAGCCTTCCTCGTTCCCTTGCCGGCCGGGGACTGCTACGGATCAGACATCGACAACCGGCGAATATGGGAGGCAGGATGGCGTTCAGACGCAGAAAGAACACGGCCGCGATCCCGCGCACGGCGCCTTCCTTCGAGCATATCGTCACCGAGGCGAGCGACAGTTTCCTGTGGCGGCTGGACGACTATCCCTGGGAGCGCAATGTCTGGAACTTCCACCCGGAATACGAGATCCATCTACTCAGGAAATCCTCCGGCGTCGTGCTGGTCGGCGACCATATCGGCGAGTTCGGGCCGGGCTACCTCACCATCGTCGGCGGCGGCCTGCCGCATGACTGGGTCACCGCGGTACGGCCCGATGAGCTGATCGAGGGCCGCGACATCGTGCTGCAATTCGATCCCGAGCGGCTGCGTGGGTCGGCTGACATGCTGCCCGAACTGCGCGAACTGGAGCCGTTCCTGGAGCGGTCGCTGCGCGGCATCGTCTTCCATGGCCGGGCGGCTCTCGACGGTGCCGCGCTCATGGAGCGGATGGGCACGGTGCAAGGGTTGGCCCGGTTCTGCCTGTTCCTCGAACTGGTGGATCTGCTGGCCCGGACCGACGAGTATGAGCTTCTGTCATCGCCGGACTTCCAGCCGGTTCTCGACGCCGCCTCGCTCGACATCGTCCAGCGCACGCTGACCTATCTGTTCCAGCATTTCGCCGAAGACCTGAAGCTGCCTGACGTGGCCGAGCTGGCCGGCATGAGCGAAAGCACCTTCTCGCGGTTCTTCCAGAAGAACACCGGCAATGCCTTCAGCGACCATCTTGCCAAGCTCAGGCTCTGGCAGGCGTGCAAGCTCCTGGCCGACACCGATATCCCGATCACCGACATCTGTTTCCAGGTCGGCTACATGAACATCTCCAACTTCAACCGCGCCTTCCTGCGCAAGCACAAGATGACGCCGTCATCCTATCGCAAGCTGTCGCGGCAGCGTCTGGCGATGCGCGCATAAGCGCTTCCTGAATCACCGTTTTGGACCCGATCGATACTCGTGTGACGTGCTCCGTACGGGCATGCCGGTTTTTGCGCTGCACAATGCATAAAAGTACATGTCTGCTGCAACGGGGCTTCTAGCGTCGCCCCACGCAACTGCGCATTTTGGCGACGGGTGGCATGTCGTTCGGGCGATGGTGAGGATCGCGCAACCCGAGGACCTGCGCTGCCTGCGACGTATTCCTGGAGGAGAAAAAATCATGAAACCAGTTCGGCTCGCTGCCAGCCTTGGCGCAGCTTTCGTGCTTTCCGCTACCGTTTCAACCCTAGCCCTGGCGCAGGCGCCGGTCTGCTCGGCACCGGTCAAGGTGCTGGCGCAGCCACGCGACGGCCTGACGCTTCTGGAAGACTCCAAGGCCGAGTTCGAGAAGCTCTCCGGCGCGAGCTTCAAGATCGATTATCTGAACGAGAACGACCGCCGCGCCAAGTCGCGCGCCGACGCGTCCACCGTCGGCAACTACAACGTCTACTATGTCGATGAAGCGAATGTCGCGCTTTTCGCCTCGTCGAAGTGGATCGTGCCGCTGACCGATTATTATCCGGCTGACTATGACTATGCCGACTTCGATCCGGGCCGCCAGAAGGTCGCCACCTATGACGGCAAGGTCTGGTTCGCGCCGCTGACCGGCGGCGGCGACCTGATGGTCTACCGCAAGGACGTGCTGGAGGCCGCCGGCATCCAGCCTCCCAAGACGCTTGACGAGCTGATCGCCGACGTGCCGAAGCTGACCAACGCCGACAAGGGCATGTACGGCATCGCGCTGCGCGGCGCGCGCGGCTCGGGCGCCAATGTCTGGCGCTGGATGCCGTTCTTCAAGGCCTATGGCGGCAAGTGGTTCGACGGCGACAGGCCGGCCTTCAACTCGGACGCCGCCGTCAAGGCAACCGAGACCTATCTGAAGCTGTTCAAGGATTCAGCACCCGGCACGCAGACCGGCAGCTGGGACGAATCGACCGGCGCCTTCCTGTCGGGCCAGGTCGCGATCCTGGTCGAATCGACGCCGCTTTCGGGCATGGCGGTCGACCCGAAGACCTCGCAAGTGGTCGGCAAGATCGGCTTCCTGCCGCCGCCCTCGCCGCTGACCGGCGGCGGTTACGGCCATGGCCTCGCCATCGCTGCGAAAGCCAATGCCGACGACGCCTCGAAGAAGTGCGCCGGCCTGTTCATCGCCTGGGCAACCTCGAAGGAAAACGAGAAGCGCCGGCTCGACGCCCATCAGTTCGGCGAGTTGAACCGCACCAGCATCCTGTCCAGCAAGGAATTCGCCGACACCTACGGCGCCGATCTCGGCCAGGCGCTTGCCGATACCGGCAAGGTCACCGCGGTCAACTTCTGGCAGGATCCGCGCTGGCCGGACCTCGGCGATCGCTGGGGCATCATCCTCGAGGAACTGATTGCCGGCACACGCACCGACGTCAAGGGCAGCCTCAACGAGCTCGAGGCCTATGCCAACGGGCTGGTGAAGAAATAGGCACGTCCCTCTTGCGGCGCACGGTTCGCGGCATTCCTGGGAATGCGGGAACCTGTGCGTCGCAGGAGGGCCCGCCCTTTCCCGCGCGCGAGGGTGCGTGACGTCCAGATATCAGAGACACAGCAAGGCCTGAGACCAATGCCTCGACGTTCATCCCTGCCGGTCACCTTCGTCGTGCCGACGCTGGTCATTCTGCTGATCCTGTCGATGGTGCCGACGCTCTACGCGATCATCATCGCCCTGCAGAACCGCGAGTTGAGCTCGACGGGCTATTCCTGGGTCTGGTTCTCGAATTTTATCGACCTGTTCTCCGACCGCCGGTTCCTCAACGCCGTCTGGGTGTCGGTGAAGTGGGAGGTCGTCACCGTCGTCGCCACGATGGTCGTCGCGATCGGACTTGGCGTGCTGATGTTCGAGGTCGCCTCGCCGCGTCTGCGTAACCTTTATTGCCTGCTGTTCATCATTCCGGTGCTGCTGCCGCGCGTCTCGGCGGCTTTCGTGTGGAAATTCGCCTATCATCCGCTCTACGGCATCGCCACCTACCCATACCGGCTGCTGACCGGCGGGCTGATTTTCGACCCGCTTTCCAAGCCGTCGACGGCTTTGTTCGCGGTCGCTTCGGTCGATGTCTGGCAGTGGGGCCTGTTCTTCGCCGTCATCGTGCTGAAGCTGCTGGAGACCTTGCCGCCGCAGCCGATCGAGGCGGCCCGGCTCGACCACGCCAGGCGCTGGCAGATCCATGCCTATGTCACCTTGCCGATGCTGAAGGCGCCGCTGATCAGCCTGATGTTCGTCAAGATGATCGAGTCGCTGCGCTCCTTCGACCTGATCTATGTGATGACCCGCGGCGGGCCGGGGGTCGCGACCGAAACGCTCGACATGTACGCCTTCTCGCAAGGCTTCATCGAATCCGGCAAGGTCTCCTACGCCTCGGCCATGGCTGTGCTGATGATGATCGCCACCGTCATCACCTTCACCATGCTGTGGAAGCGGGTGCAGGCATGAGGCCCGGCCGCATCATCGCCAAGGCCGTCCTTGCCTTCGCCGGTTTTCTCGCCGTGTTCCCGCTGCTGTGGACGGCGCTCAACTCGCTGAAGAACAGCGTCGACATCATCACCCGCGTTCCCCGCCTGGTGTTCACGCCGACGCTTGCCAATATCAGCTACATACTTGGTCGCGACAGCGTCATCACCGGGCTCTACAATTCGGTCGTCGCTTGTGGC
Source organism: Mesorhizobium sp. ESP7-2 (assembly GCF_020164715.1). Lineage (NCBI taxonomy): Bacteria > Pseudomonadati > Pseudomonadota > Alphaproteobacteria > Hyphomicrobiales > Phyllobacteriaceae > Mesorhizobium > Mesorhizobium sp. ESP7-2. The sequence goes on along the minus strand of NZ_JAIUGQ010000043.1, from coordinate 42,257 downwards.
ACGGCCGTGCTGATCGGCGTCGTGCTCGGCCTGCCGGCGGCCTACGCGGTGGCGCGCTACCCCAACCGCTGGGCCGGCGACATCCAGTTCTTCGTGCTGTCGCTGCGCTTCCTGCCGCCGGTGGCGGTGGCCATTCCGCTTATGGTGATCTGGCTGCAGCTCGGCCTCTACGACACGTTGCCGGCGTTGATCGTCACCTATTCGCTGCTCACCATCTCGGTGATCATGTGGCTCGCCATCCCCGCTTTCCAGGCAGTGCCGAAGGAGATCGAGGAAGCCGCCTTCGTCGACGGCTACGGCGCCTATTCGGTGTTCTGGCGGATCGCGCTGCCCGTGGCTGCGCGCTCGCTGATCGGCGCGGTTGCCTTCAGCTTCGTGCTGGTCTGGAACGAATTCCTGATCGCCCTGATGCTGTCGAGCTCCAACGCCAAGACCTTGCCTATCGTCGCCTCCGAACTCTCCCAGCAAGGCATGAACGTGCCATGGGGCATTCTCAACGCCTCGGTCGTGCTGCTGTCGCTGCCGCCGCTGCTTTTTCTCGGCGTGCTGAGCGGCTTCCTGAATTCCGTTTTCCGGCAAAAAAAGACTTGAAGTGAGGACTTACCCGATGCGGGCTCTGGTGCTTGAGAAAAAAGGCGAACTCTCGCTGCGCGAGATCGCGTTGCCGCTTGATGTCGGGCCGGACGACGTCAGGATCGGCATCCACACGGTCGGCGTCTGCGGCAGCGACGTTCACTATTACACGCATGGCGCCATCGGCAGCTATGTCGTGCGGGCACCGATGGTGCTCGGCCACGAGGCCGCCGGCACAATCGTCGAGGTCGGCGCCAATGTCACCAGCCTGAAGGTCGGCGACCGCGTCTGCATGGAACCAGGCGTACCGAACCTGTCGTCGCGCGCGACGAAGCTCGGCATCTACAATGTCGACCCCGACGTCACTTTCTGGGCGACACCGCCTGTGCATGGCATCCTTGCTCCCTATGCCGTGCACCCGGCCGCTTTCACCTACAAGCTGCCGGACAATGTCTCCTTCGCCGAGGGCGCGATGGTCGAGCCCTTCGCCATCGGCATGCAGGCGGCTAGCCGTGCCCGCATCGTCCCGGGCGATGTCGCCGTCGTCGTTGGTTGCGGCCCGATCGGCATCATGATCGCGCTTGCCGCCCTTGCCGGCGGTTGTTCGAAAGTGCTGATTTCCGATTTTTCCGCGCCCAAACTGAAGATCGCCGCACAATATGCCGGCATCGTGCCGGTCAATATTGGCGAGCAGTCGCTGGTCGATGCCGTCGCGGCCGCGACCGACAATTGGGGTGCCGACATCGTCTTCGAGGCGAGCGGCAGCCCCAAGGCTTTCGCCGATCTGTTCGACGTCGTGCGCCCGGGCGGCGCGGTGGTGCTGGTCGGGCTGCCGGTGGAGCCGGTTGCCCTCAATGTGCCGGCGGCGATCTCGAAGGAAGTCCGCATCGAGACGGTGTTCCGCTATGCCAACATCTTCGACCGCGCCCTGCAGCTCATTGCCTCCGGCAAGGTCGACCTCAAGCCGCTGATCACCGGTACCTATGATTTCGCCGACAGCATCAAGGCGTTCGAACGGGCGGCCGAAGGCAACCCGCAAGACGTCAAGCTGCAGATCCTGCTGACCGACGAAAAGGGCTGACCATGTCCGCGATCGTTTGCTCCCATGTCGACAAGGCCTATGGCGCCACCACGGTGATCCGCGATCTCAATCTCTCGATCGAGGAGCACGAATTCGTCGTGTTCCTCGGCCCGTCCGGCTGCGGCAAGTCGACCTTGCTCAGGATGCTGGCGGGGCTGGAGGACATTAGCGGCGGCGAGGTATCGATCGGCGGCAAGGTGGTCAACGACCTCGATCCGGGCGATCGCGGCATCGCCATGGTGTTCCAGAACTACGCGCTCTATCCGCATATGAGCATCTTCGACAACATCGCCTTCGGGCTGCGGCGCCAGAAGGTGCCGGCGCCGGAAATCCGCAAGCGGGTCGAAGCGGTGTCGAGGACGCTGGGGCTGGACCCCTATCTCGGCCGCAAGCCGGCCGAGCTCTCCGGCGGCCAGCAGCAGCGCGTGGCGATCGCCCGGGCCATGATCAAGACGCCCAAGGTGTTCCTGTTCGACGAGCCCTTGTCCAATCTCGACGCCAAATTGCGCAACCATATGCGCGTCGAGATCGCGCGGCTGCACCAGTCGCTCAAGACCACCACCGTCTATGTCACCCATGACCAGCTTGAGGCGATGACGCTCGCCGACCGTATCGTGCTGCTCAAGGATGGCATCATCGAGCAAATCGGCTCGCCGGCGGAAATCTATGGGCGGCCGGGCAATATGTTCGTGGCCGGCTTCATCGGCACGCCGAACATGAATTTTGTCGAAGTGACGGTCGGCCGGGCCGGGAACGGCTGGACGCTGACCGGCGCCGGAACGGTACTTTCGATAGACGGGGCGGGCTTTCATCTCCAGCCGGGCGATCGCGCCGTGCTGGGCATCCGGCCCCCGGACCTGAAGACAGCCAGTGCGGGCGCGACCGGCCTATTGCAAGGCACTGCCGATCTCATCGAATTCCACGGCAATGACGCGCTGGTGACATTTGGCTCCGGCGGCAAGGAGATCAGCGCACTGGTTCCGGCGCGCGACTGCCCGGTGCTGCATGCTCCCGTCCGCTATATGTTCGAGGAGGAGGCGATCCACCTGTTCGACGCAACATCGGGCGCGTCCCTGCGCAAGCAATAGCGCAAAAGTCTACCGGATCGCGTCGAGCATCTGCCGCTGCCGATGCATTTCGAGGAAAATCCGGTAGTCGCGATCGAAGCGGCCGCTAGCGGCCGGGTTGGCGGCGCGTGTCCTGCCGCCCTGCTGCATGGCGAGGCAGGCGGCGTTGAGATCGCGGAAAATCCCGGCCGCGGTCGCCGCCACCATGCCGGTACCGAGCAGCACCGCTTCGTCGGCCAACGGCTCGACCACCGTGCAGCCGGTGGCGTCGGCGTAGAGCTCCATCAAGAGCGGGTTCTTGGTATGGCCGCCAGTGACATGCAGCGTATCGATCAGATAGCCATTCTCGTTCAGCGCCTCCAGCACATGGCGCACACCGAGCGCGATGCCGACGGCGGTGCGCCAGTAGAGTTTGCACAGGCTGTCGAAGGACGAATCCAGCGTCAGCCCGCTGACGACGCCAACGGCATGCGGGTCGGCGAGCGGCGAGCGGTTGCCGTGGAAATCCGGCAGCACGTGCAACCTGGGGGCAAGGTTATCGCCCTCGGCGGCGCGCAGTTCGGCGACGCGCGCGGCGATCCTGGCATGCATGGCGGCGTTTGGCTCGCCGCCGGCGCCGTGCCAGCGGATGATGTGGTCGAGCAGCGCCCCGGTCGCCGACTGGCCGCCCTCCGACAGCCAGAGCTTCGGCAGTGCGGCGCCATAGTAGGGGCCCCAGACGCCGGCGAAAGGCTGCGGGTCGGGCGACATCGCCATGACGCAGCTCGATGTGCCGGCGATCAGCGCCAGATGGCGGCCGATATTCCGGTCGTCGCCGGCAAAGCCGCCGAGCACGCCAAGCGCGCCGGCATAGGCATCGATGACGCCCGCGCCGACGCGGCAGTTTTCGGTCAGGCCGAGTTCTGCCGCTGCCCGGGCCGTCAACGGGCCGATATCAGCACCAACCGGGCTTGCTTTTTCGGGTAGATTGCCGTGCTCGAAAAGATCGTCGAGGCCGACGAGTTCGAAGAAATCGCGTTGCCACGCGGTTTCCTGGTGCGCGAGATAAGTCCATTTCGCAGTCAGCGTGCATTGCGAGCGGGCCAGCGAGCCCGTTGCCTGCCAGGTCAAGAAATCTGCCAGGTCGAATAAATAGCCGGCTTCATTCCACGTGCCGGGCAGATTGCGCTTCAGCCACATCAGCTTCGGCGTCGCCATCTCGGGCGACATGACGCCGCCGATGTAATTGAGCACCTCGTGGCCGCTGGCCGTGCATTCGTCGGCCTCTGCAATGGCGCGGTGATCGAGCCAGACAATGGTGTCCCAGCGCTTGTCGCCGGTGGTCGACACACTGAGCTGGCCGCCTTGCCTGTCACGCACGAGCAGCGAACAGGTGGCATCGAAGGAGATACCGGCGACATCCTCGGCGGCGACGCCGGCCTTTTCCCGCGCGGCACGCACGGCGGCGCAGACAGCGGACCAGATATCGCGTGAATCATGCTCGGCATGATCGGGCTTCGGCTGGTTCATGGCGATCGGCCGCTCGGCACGGCCCAGCAAGGTGCCACTGGCGTCGAGAATGCCCGCGCGAGCGCTCCCGGTGCCGACATCGACCGCGCAGACAAACTGTTTCGTCAAGATGCTCTAACTCTCGCTCCCAGGTCTGCAATCAGATCGGGCAATTGCAGCATGTCAGCGAATATAAAGTCCGGTTCGGTCGACGCAAGCCGCGCTTTCAATCCCGGATTGCCGGCGTGCGCGCCGCCAGTGAAGGCGAAGACACGCATGTCGGCCGCGCGCGCCGCAGCGACACCGGTCGGGCTGTCCTCGATGACGAGGCAGTTTCGCGGTTGCGCCCGCATGGCGACAGCCGCGTGGAGGAAAAGGTCCGGTGCCGGCTTGCCCCTGGCAACCATGGCGGCGCTGAACAGATGCGGCTCCATCAGCGTGAGCAGGCCGGTGACGTCGAGCGCGTAACGAATCCGTTCCAGCGTGCCGGAAGAGGCGACGCAGTAGGGCAGGCCGAGCTTCGGCAGCATCTGCTTGACGCCAGGGATCGGTTTCAGCTCCTCATGGAACTTTCGCATGAGGTCGACGCGCATGGCGGTGAGATGCTGATCGGTGATCTCCAGGCCGAAGTCGCGGCCAAGGATCTCGCGCACGCTCTTCATGCTCCTGCCGAGGAAATGCTCGTAGGCGGCGTCTTCACTGAGACTGCCGCCAGCAAGTTCGATCATGCCGAGCAGCGCCGAGACCGAGAGCGCCTCGCTGTCGACCAGCACGCCGTCGCAGTCGAAGATGACCAGTTCAGGCGTCATGGTGCCGGCTGGCTCTCAGAGCTTGCCGGCGAGGTAGCGCGTCAGCGTGGCGCGCGTGCCATTAGCCCAGAGCGCGTTGAGCGCGTGGGCGAAAGCCTCGACGAAGGCGGTCGCGCGGCCGACATCGCCGTAAATATCGTCCATCGCAAGCCAGGCGGCGGGCGCGTCCTTTGCCGCTTTTGCCGTTGCCTGCAGCCGGTCCCAGCTCGGGTCGTTGGGCTCGATGACCGCTCCGCTGTCCGTCGTGCCGAAGCAGTAGCGACACCACAGCGCCGATTCCAGCGCCAGACCGGCAACGCCTTTGCCCGCCTTCAGCCGATCGGCGATGGTCGGGATGATAAATTTCGGCTGGCGGTTGGAGCCGTCGAGGCAGAGGCGGCGCACCGTGTCGCCGATCTTGGGATTGGAGAAGCGTTTCTCGATGAGCTGGTAATAGTCTTCCAGCACCGTGTCCGGCACCGGCGGCACGGTCGGGATGATCTCGTCATGTTCGAGCTTGTCGAGGAAGCCGCGCACCAGCGGTTCCTGCATCGCCTCATGGACGAAGTGGATGTCCATCAGCCCGGCCGGATAGGCGATGGTGGCGTGGCCGCCATTGAGGATGCGGATCTTCATCAGCTCGTAAGGGGCGACATCCCTGACGAACTGCACGCCGACCTTTTCCAGCGGTGGGCGCCCATCGGTGAAATGATCTTCCAGCACCCATTGCCGGAACGGCTCGCAAAACACCGGCCAATTGTCCTCGAGGCCGAAATCGTCGGCGAGGATCCTGCGCTCTCGGTCGCTGGTCGCCGGCGTGATGCGGTCGACCATGGCGTTCGGGAAGGCGACGTGGTCGCCGACCCAACTCGCCAGGTCCTCGTCGATCAGGCGGGCGAGCCCGATCACACCATCCGACGTGACATGGCCGTTGTGGGGAATGTTGTCGCAGGACATGACCGTGAACGGCACGATGCCATCCTGGCGGCGGCGCACCAGTCCAGCCAGGATGATGCCGAACACTGTCTTTGGTGTGGCGCCCGGCTGCGCGTCGGCGACGATGTCGGGATGGGTCGGATTGAAGACGCCGGAGGCCGGGTCGATGAAATAGCCGCCTTCGGTGATGGTCAGCGATACGATCCTGATCGCCGGGTCGGCAAGCCGGTCGATGATGACGGCTGCGTCGCCCGGCATCAGGAAATCGATCATCGCGCCGGTGACGCGGGCACTCATGTGGCCTTCGTCCTGCTCGACCACGGTGGTCAGCCAGTCCTGCTCCTCTAGCTTGCCGCGGCCGATCTTCTCGCCGTCGAAGACGCCGGCGCCGACCAGCGCCCAATCATGGCCGATGCCCTGACCGAACAGGTCGTCGAGATAGACGGCCTGATGCGAGCGGTGAAAATTGCCGACGCCGAAATGCACGATGCCGGCTTTCAGCGCCGACCGGTCATAGTTCGGCCCTGTGACCTTGGACGGAAGGCTGGCGAGGCTGGAGGAAGAGAGTTTCACGGTCATCTGCTTTACCCTTTGGCCGATTTGCAGCCCGACTGTTTCGCCTCCTTCGGGAGGGCGAGGGTGAGGGGCCGCAGCTGGTTTTCCAGTATGCTGCCCCTCACCCGCCCCCGCGGCGCCTTCTCCGGAGGAAAAGAGAAAAGCGCCTTCCCCCTCAATTCATCCCTTTCAACTCATCCATTGGCCGCCATCGACATTGTAGGTCTGGGCGACGATGTATTCGGCCTCGTCGCTGGCGAGGAACACGGCCATGCCGGCGAGGTCTTCCGGCCTGCCCATGCGGCCATACGGCACACCCTCACCGACCAGCCGTTTCTTTTCGCCCTTCGGCCGGTTCTCGTATTTGGCGAACAAGGCATCGACCTCGTCCCACATGTCGCTGTCGACGACGCCGGGCGCGATGCCGTTGACGTTGATGCGGTGCTTGATCAGGTCGAGCCCGGCCGACTGGGTCAGCGAGATGACGGCGGCCTTGGTGGCGCAGTACACCGCGACCAGCGGCTCGCCGCGACGCCCGGCCTGGCTCGCCATGTTGATGATCCTGCCGCCCTTGCCGCGCGCGATCATCGAGCGGCTTGCTGCCTGCAGCATGAACAGCGTACCGGCGACATTGACGGAGAACAGCTTTTCGTAGCTTGCCCGAGAGATCTCCACGATCGGCGCTAGGTCGAACAGAGCGGCGTTGTTGATCAGGATATCGAGACCGCCGGTCCTGCTCTCCACCGCCTTGACCGCGGCATCGATGGATGCCTGGTCGGTGACGTCAAGCTTTAGCGCATAGGCATGGTCGCCGATTTCAGCCGCGGTCTTGCGCGCTGCGTCGAGATTGATATCGGCAATCGCCACCGTGGCGCCCTCGCGCACATAGGCTTCGGCGAAGGCTCTGCCGATGCCACGCGCCGATCCCGTGATCAGCGCCGATTTACCTTGCAGCCTCACCGTCGCATCCTTCACTGGGCCATCGCTTTTCCGTCAGCGCCGAAGCGATGCAACTTGGCCTTGTCGGGCGTGAGATAGATGGTGTCGCCATGGCGGACGCTGAGTTCGCCGTCGGCGCGCACCGTCAGCGGCCCGACGCCATCGGCTTGAACGTGCAGGAACGTGTCGGACCCCAGATGCTCGGCAACGCCGACCGTCGCCTTCCAGTCGCCAGCTGTCGTCGAGATCTGCATATGTTCGGGCCGGATGCCGATCGTCTTGGCGCGGTATTTGTCAGCCGGCGCGCCCTCGATCAGGTTCATCTTCGGCGAGCCGATGAAACCGGCGACGAACAGGTTGCGCGGCGTCTTGTAGAGCTCCATCGGCGAGCCGACCTGCTCGATGTTGCCGGCGTTGAGCACGACGATCTTGTCGGCCATGGTCATGGCCTCGACCTGGTCGTGGGTGACGTAGATCATCGTCGTCTTGAGCTGATGGTGCAGTTCGCTGATTTCGAGCCGCATGGTGCCGCGCAGTGCGGCGTCGAGGTTGGACAGCGGTTCGTCGAACAGGAAGGCCGAGGGCTGGCGCACGATGGCGCGGCCGATGGCGACGCGCTGGCGCTGGCCGCCGGAGAGCTGGCCGGGACGGCGTTCGAGATAGTTGGTGAGGTTCAGCACGCGCGCCGCGTCCTTCACCTTCCTATCGATGGTCGCCTGGTCCTCGCCCGCCATCTTCAGCGGGAAGGCGATGTTCTTGGCCACGGTCATATGCGGGTAGAGCGCATAGGACTGGAACACCATGGCGAGCTTGCGCTTGGCCGGCGCCTCGCCGGTGACGTCACGGCCATCGATGTTGATGGTGCCGCCGCTGGTGTCCTCCAGCCCGGCGATCAGCCGCAGCAATGTCGACTTGCCGCAGCCCGACGGGCCGACGAAGACGACGAACTCGCCATTCTCGATCACCAGGTCGAGACCGGGGATGATGGACGTCGATCCAAAGGATTTGGAGACGTTCTTGAGGGTGATGTTTCCCATGGTTTCCTCCCGGAGAGCTGTTTTTTGCCGATTGCTTCAGGCAATTTCCGTTACTTCACCGCACCAAAGGTCAGGCCGCGCACCAGTTGCTTCTGGCTGAACCAGCCCATGATCAGGATCGGCGCGATGGCCAGCGTCGAGGCCGCCGAAAGCTTGGCCCAGAACAGGCCTTGCGGACTGGAGAAGGAACTGATGAAGGCGGTGAGCGGGGCTGCGTCCGTGGTGGTCAGCCGGATCGTCCAGAACGCCTCGTTCCAGGCCAGGATGATGTTGAGCAGCATGGTCGAGGCGATGCCCGGCACCGCCATCGGCGTCAGCACGTAGATGATCTCGTTCCACAGCGACGCGCCGTCCATGCGGGCCGCTTCCAGGATCTCGCCGGGGATCTCGCGGAAGTAGGTGTAGAGCATCCACACCACGATCGGCAGGTTGATCAGCATCAGCATGACCATCAGGCCGATGCGCGAGTCCAGCAGGCCGAGATCGCGGAAAATCAGGTAGATCGGAAACAGCACGGCGACCGCCGGCATCATCTTGGTGGACAGCATCCACATCAGGATGTCCTTGGTCCGCTTGGTCGGCGAAAACGCCATCGACCATGCCGCCGGAATGGCGACCAGGAGCGCCAGGATGGTCGAACCGACGGAGAGCAGCACCGAGTTCAGGAAGAACTTGAAATAGCCGCTCTGCGCCTGGACTTCGGCATAGCTCTCGAAGGTTCCGGACGGGATCAGGTTGAAACCCTGGATCGCTTCCTGCTCCGACTTGAACGAGGTGATGATCGTATAGAGGATCGGGAAGAAGATCAGCAGGGCGACGATCCAGGCGGCGACGGTCGCGATTGTCTTGTGCTGGGTGGTGACTGCGCGTGCCATCTTATCCTCCCTTACTTGTCCAGGTTCTTGCCGACGGCGCGCATGGCGAAGAAGGCGACGATGTTGGCGAGAATGACGGCGATCACACCGCCCGCGGATGCCTGGCCGATTTTGAACTCCAGCAGCGCCTTCTGGTAGACGAGGAAGGGCAGGTTGGTGGAGGCGTAGCCGGGGCCGCCATTGGTGGTGACCAGGATCTCGGCATAGATCGAGAGCAGGAAGATCGTCTGGATCAGGATGACCACGGTGATCGCGCGCGACATGTGCGGCAGCGTCAGATAGATGAAGCGGCTGATGAAGCCGGCGCCGTCCATTTCGGCGGCTTCCTTCTGCTCGGCGTCGAGCGACTGCAGAGCGGTGAGCAGGATCAATGTCGCGAAAGGCAGCCACTGCCAGGCGACGATGATGATGATCGCCGTCATCGGATGCTGCCCGAACCAGTCGATCGGTTGTGCCCCGAAGAAGCGCGCTATGTCGGCGAAGACGCCATATTGCGGGTGCATGATCATGTTCTTCCACACCAGTGCTGCCACCGGCGGCATGACGAAGAACGGCGAAATGACGAGAATGCGCACGATCCCTTGGCCCCACATCGGCTGATCGATGAGCAGCGCCAGCAGGATGCCGCCGATCACCGTGATCAGCAGCACGCTGACCACCAGGACAAGCGTGTTGAGGATCGATTGCAGGAAAGCCGGATTGGAATAGAACAGCGCGTAGTTCGAGAGGCCGACGAAGCCATCGCGAACCGGATTGAGCGGGTTGTACTGCTGGAAGGAGAACCACAGCGTGAGAGCGAGCGGAACAACCATCCAGACCAGCAGCAGCACCACGGATGGCGCCATCATGAAGCGGGCAAGCGAACGGGTCTGCTGAGTAGCCATGACGGTCACCCTTCAAGGATCAAACTGAATTTCAGAGGCGTTGAAGGCGGCCGCCCGAACTGGGTTTCGGGCGGCCGTTGCCGGTCATGGTCGTCGGCCGGCATTCGGCACCGGGAGGAGCCTTACTTGATATAACCGCCCTCGGTCATTGTCGCGGTCGCGGCGTCCTGGGCCTGCTTCAGCGCATCGTCGACGCTCGACTGACCGGCGAGAGCCGCCGAGAAGAGCTGGCCGACGGTGGTGCCAAGGCCCTGGAACTCAGGGATGGCGACGAACTGCACGCCGACATAGGGCACCGGCTTGACGGTCGGATGCGTCGGGTCGGCGGCGTTGATGGAGTCCAGCGTCATCTTGGCGAACGGCGCCGCCTTCTGGTACTCGGGATTGGCGTAGAGCGAGGAGCGCGTGCCCGGAGGAACGTTGGCCCAGCCTTCCTTCGACGCGACGAGCTCCGCATAGTGCTTGCTGGTTGCCCACGACACGAACTTCTCGGCCGCATCAGCCTTCTGCGTACCAGCGGGGATGGCCAGCGACCAGGCCCACAGCCAGTTGCCGCGCTTGCCGAGGCCGTTATCCGGCGCCAGGGCATAGCCGACCTTGTCGGCGACCTGCGAGGCCTTCGGATCGGAAACGAAGGACGCCGCGACGGTGGCGTCGATCCACATGCCGCACTTGCCCTGCTGGAAGAGCGCCAGGTTCTCGTTGAAGCCGTTGGAGGACGCACCCTCGGGGCCATCGGCCTTCATCAGATCGACGTAGAATTGCAGCGTGTTCTTCCACTCGGGCTGGTCGAACTGCGGCTTCCAGTCCATGTCGAACCAGCGGGCGCCGAACGAGTTCGACATGGCGGTCAGGAAGGCCATGTTCTCGCCCCAGCCGGCCTTGCCGCGCAGGCAGACGCCGTTCACGCCGTTGGCGCGGTCGGTCATCTTGTCGGCGGCCTGCTTGATGAAGTCCCAGGTCGGCGCGTCGGGCATCTTGAGCCCAGCCTTCTCCATCAGGTCCTTGCGGTACATGACGAAGGAGCTTTCGCCGTAGAAGGGCGCGGCATAGAGCTTGCCGTCGACCGAGAGGCCGCCGGCGATGGCCGGGATGATATCCTTGACGTCGTAGTCGGCGCCGAGCTTGTCGAGCGGCAAGAGCCAGCTCTGCTTGGCCCAGATCGGAACCTCGTAGGTGCCGATGGTCATCACGTCATACTGGCCGCCCTTGGTGGCGATGTCGGTGGTGACGCGCTCGCGCAGCACGTTCTCTTCGAGCGTGACCCAGTTGAGCTGGATGTCGGGGTTGGCCTTGGTGAAGTCGTCGGTCAGCTTCTGCATGCGGACCATATCGCCATTGTTGACGGTGGCGATGGTGATGGATTCGGCGTGTGCGGCGAACGCAAGCGCGCTGGCGGACAACAAGCCCAGGGTGAGCGTGCGAAGTTTCATCAAATTCCTCCCATAAACCAAGATGAGCATTTGCCTTGGCTGTGAGCAATTACTCAGTTAGTCTTAATTATGTCAAGCCGGATTCGATGCTGCAGCGCAGCACGCTACCGGCGAATGGCGACGGAGATTGGCGACAGGGCTCGGATTGCCGCCCCCTGGAGTCCAGGCGACGGGCCCAAAGCCTCTCAAACGATATGTGGTTTTCTTGGCCGGTCTTGGTCTGCTTGTCTGCCGGTCAGCAGGCGATCTCGGCCAGCAGCCAGTCGCGGAAGGCGCGGATCTTGGGCACGTTGCGGCGCGCCTCGGGGTAGACCAGCCAGTAGGCGTGCCCGTCGTCGCCGACCAGATCGAACGGCTGGATCAGCCGGCCGTCGGCGAGTTCGGCCTTGAACAGCGCCCTGGTCAGGATCGCCACCCCGTGGCCCGATATGGCCGCGTTGGCTTCATAGGCCTGGGCGCCCATGCTGCTGCCGGGACGCTTGGCAAGGTCGTGACTGTGCACGCCGGCGGCTTCGAACCATTGCGTCCACCAGATATCGCTGGGATCGAGGATCGGCAGCTTAAGCAGATCGGCCGGTTCGTTGACGCCGCCGATGCTCGCCGCGAGCTTGGGGCTCAGCATCGGCGTGAAGTCGGCATCGAGCAGCTTGTAAGCTTCCAACCCCGGCCATTTGCCGCCGCCCGAACGGATGGCGAGATCGACATCCTCGCGGGCGAAATCCGTCAGCCGGCTCGACGTCTCGAGCCGCACGGCAAGCGACGGATGCGCGATCTGGAACGCGCCGAGATGATGCGCCAGCCAGTTGGAGGCAAAGGTCAGCACCGTGGTGACACACAACAGCCCCTCCGCGCCGCCGCGCGCGGCGGCATAGGCCTGGCCAAGAATGGCAAAGGCCTCGCTGACAGCCGGCGCCAGGCGCTGGCCCGCTTCGGTCAGTTCGATCTGTCGCGGCCGGCGCAGGAACAGCGGTGCGCCGACGCGCTCCTCCAGCACCTTGATCTGATAGCTGACCGCCGCTTGCGTCATGGCGAGTTCCCCGGCGGCCTTGGTGAAGGAAAGATGCCGCGCCACCGCCTCGAACACCCGGATCGCTTGCAACGGCGGCAGTTGCGAAACCTGCGGCGCGCTGAGGTCAGGCATAAAGCCTCCTTATGGGTCGTTATCGACGTTCGATTGGCAAAGGCGACCGGCAAGGCCGACATTGATGCTCAACCCGTCATTCGGGTTCAGGATAACGAAGGTTGACGATCATGACCATGGCGCAGCAAAAATGCACTCCCGCTCCCGATCATCGCTGGATTTCGTGGCTCGCGGACGGATTTGGCTGGTTCGCGGTTAGAAAAAGGCCGCATCTCGACATCAGGGACCTGTCGCCGCATCTGCTGCGCGACCTCGGTTTTCTCGACGGCAACGACCCTTTCGGCCGGCATCAATAGCCTTGCTGGCTTTATCGCCAAGCCGTCAAATGCTGGCCAGCAGGGCGGCCGCCGTGCGCTCATCGGTAATGAGCCCGTTGACCAGCCGGCGGTTGACGGCCGCCAGGATGCCGGGCAGCTTGCGCTCGCCCATGGCAAGCGCGATGACGAGCGACTTCTCGCGTGACGGCAGCGCCGCCGACGACACCCGGTCATTGGTGATGCCTTCGATCATGCGGCCCTCGCGATCGAACACCCAGCCGACGATTTCGGCGACGCCGCCGGCTTTCTGCAAGGCTTTCAGCTCGCTTTCGGAAATGAAGCCATCCTCGTAGAGCGGCGCCTTCGGGCCAAGGTCGCCAATGCCGATGAAGGTGACATCGGCCTCGGCGGCAAGCGCCAGCGTCGGCTGGATCATCGGCTGGTTGAGCAGCATCTCGCGCTCCTGCGGCGAGGATGCGATGACCGGCAGCGGCATCGGGAAGGACCGCGCCTTGACCCTGTCGGCCATGGTGAAGATGACGTTGTAGAAGGCGGCCGAACCGTCCGGCGAGATGTTTCCGGTCAAGGACACCACCTTGTGCTGCGGGCATTCCATCGGCGGCAATTGCTCGATCGCCGCCTTCAGCGTGCGCCCAGTGCCGATGCCCATGACGATCGGCGTCGGCGACCGCAGCCGCCGCTCGATCTCGGCGGCCGCCGCTTCGGCGATGCCGATGGTGGTGGAGGATGAATTGGGGTCGCTCGGCACCACCTCGACAAGGTCGAGCGCGAAGCGCGATTTCAGCCGCGCGGCAAGGTCCAGGCAGTTGGCGATCGGATGATCGACGCGAACCTTGATCAGGCCTTCCGACACCGCCAGGGATACCAGCCGCTGCGCCGTCTGCCTCGATATGCCGAGCGTGGCGGCGATCTGGTCCTGTGTGTTGCCGGCAACATAATAGAGCCAGCCGGCGCGCGCCGCGTCGTCCAGCCTGTTGCTGCCGCCATCCTGCCGGGTATTCACGTCCTGCCTCCCGAACCCGCCGGTCACCAGGCGGTCCATATCACTTTCGCAGGGAATGGCCGCCTGCGCAATTGTCAATCTCAAGAGCAAATGCTTGCGCCGATGCACCCGAGGTTTTCTCCGCCAACATCAGGCCAGGGCAAGCGCGGCTGGTTCCGTATCCACCAGAAGGCATGTTCCATGCCCGGCAAAGGTTTATCTCCCGGCGCAAACCCTTTAAGGGATCGCAAAAAGGAGCGCTGCATGACACCGAAGGCGGTTTTCTGGGACATGGACGGCACGCTGGTCGACAGCGAACCGCTGCACGCGGCGGCCCTCATTGCAGCGATGCGCAATGCCGGCCTCACGCCGCCTGACGATCTGCACGAGCGTGTGCTCGGCGTCGCCGCCTGGCCGGTCTACGAAATGATGCGCGGCGAGTTCGGGCTGCAACTGCCCTTCGACGAATGGATCGTTCACAAATATGAGCATTACCTGCCGTTGGTCGAGGGACTGAAGCCGCGCCCTGGCGCGATCGAGGTCTTCAACGAATTGCGCGCGCTCGGCGTACAGCAGGCAGTGGTCTCCAATTCGGACCGGATGATCGTCGACGCCAACCTGCGCATGGTCGGCCTCACCTATCCCGGCATGAAGACGATCAGCCGCAACGACGTGCGGGAAGGCAAGCCGCACGCCGAGCCTTTCCTGCGTGCCGCCTATCTGGCCGACGTTGATCCCGCACACGCCGTCGCGGTCGACGACAGCTGGCCGGGCGCCATGGCGGGGCTGGCGGCGGGAATGAAGACCATCTTCTGGCCTGAAAAGCCGATGGAAGGACCGCCCGGGGCAATTGTCATCAACAGCGCCGCGGAATTGCGGGCTCAACTCGGACTGTAGCCCTCAGTTCCGGTACGCCGGCTCCTGTTCGTCGAGGATCGCCTTCAACTCGGCGAGATGACGTTCGGCTTGGCCTGGATAATCGTCCATCTCGCTCGCCGCCTTCTCGGCGATCGCGTCGGAGAGCGTGCGCAACGGCCGGCCGGTCCAGAGCGCCTTGATGTAGGTCTCGGCGGCGCGCTCGAAATAGAACATGCGGTTGAAGGCGTCGGCGACGGTGTCGCCGATGACCAGCACGCCATGGTTGCCCATGACCATTACCTTGACCTTGGGGTCGGCGAGAAGCTGCGAGCAGCGCTCGCCCTCTTCCTCGAAGGCCAGCCCGCCATAATGCGCGTCGACGACGTGACGGTTGAAGAACATCGCCGAATTCTGGTCGATCGGCGGCAGAGTCGAGTCGGCAAGCGAGGCCAGCACGGTGGCGTGGATCGAATGGACATGCATGACGCAGCGCGCGTGCGGCACATTGCGATGGACGGCGCCATGCAGGCCCCATGCCGTCGGGTCTGGTGCATTCGGCCCCGAAAGCGTGTCGGGGTCGTTGGCGTCGATTTCGATCAGGTCGCTCGCCTTGATGCGCGAGAAATGCACTTGGTTCGGGTTCATCAGGAACCTGGTGCCGTCATCATTGACTGCCAGCGAAAAATGATTGGCCACCGCTTCGTGCATGTTGAGCCGCGCCGTCCAACGGAAGGCGCATGCGAGATCGACGCGCTCTTCGTAGAAGGGCAGGTTGGTCAGCGTCTCCTTCTGCAGGCGGGCAATGCTCATCTTAAAAATCCTCCGGTTTCGGCAAGAATGCCGCGCTCCGCTGGTGCCCGCAACCGCTTTCGCTTGGTGCAGAAGGCCAGTTATGCCGCCGTGCTTGCGGCGCCCACGGTCCGCAATCCGCCATGCTCGACGATGAAATCGATGACCTCCTGCAACCCCTTGCCGCGCGAAAGATCGGTGAAGCCGAACGGCCGCTTGCCGCGCATGCGTCCGGCATCGCTCTCCATGACGTCGAGATTGACGTTCACATAGGGCGCAAGGTCGCTCTTGTTGATGATGAGGAAATCGGAGCGCGTGATCGCCGGGCCGCCTTTGCGCGGGATCTCTTCGCCCTGGCAGACCGAGATGACATAGAGCGTCAGGTCGGCGAGATCAGGCGAGAAGGTGGCGGCCAGGTTGTCGCCGCCGGATTCGATGAAGATGATGTCGAGATCGGGGAATTTGCGGTTCAGCTCGGCGATAGCCTGCAAATTGATCGACGCGTCCTCGCGGATGGCCGTGTGCGGACAGCCGCCGGTCTCGACGCCGACGATGCGCTCTTCGGGCAGCGCCTGCAGCCGGGCCAGCATCATGGCGTCTTCCCTGGTGTAGATGTCGTTGGTGACGACGGCGATGGAAAACTCGTCGCGCAGCGCCTTGCAGAGTTTTTCGGTGAGCGTCGTCTTGCCGGAACCCACGGGGCCGCCAATGCCGATGCGAAGAGGACCGTTAGCTTGTGTCATGTCGGAAACTCCGTGATGGCGAGAACCGCGAAACTAAGCCCGATCAGCAGGCACAGCGGCGAATAGAGAATGGTATCGAGCCGCGCGAAAGGCTGTTGCGGCGCCAGCCGGCGCCACCAGGGCGTGAAACCGGCGATGCCGCGCCCCAGGAACACCAGACCGATCAGCATCGAGGTGGCGGCAAGCCCCTCCTTTGGAAAGGGCGAGGCAAAGAAACCGATGAGCGCCAGCGGCCACAGCGTTGCCAGGCCAAGGCAAGCGGCAACGGCGAAGCTGGCGAACGGCGTCGGCATTTCGTCGACGCCGCGAAAGCCGACGACGGCGTGGGCGCAGGACGCGGCATCCCTGCCCGGCCAGATGCCGCCGATGCCCCAATAGACATGCAGTGCCGTGATCAGCAGCAGGACCAATGACAGGACGAAGGCGAGGAGGATCATGAGCGGAACAGTCGCGAATACTGGGTTTCGTGCATCATCGCCATGATGTCGGAGACGAAGGCGCAGCCGCCGAGATCGTCCGATGTCGAGCGGGATACGCGGGCGGCGGTCGAGAGCGCCAGCGGCTCGAAGCCGGCAAGCAGCGTCGTGGCCTCGTTCTGGCCGATGACGCCGAGCCGGATCGCAGCCTGGCCGAGGTTGGAGAAGAAGGCCTGCAGGAAGGCGGACAGCGCGTCCCGCAGCGCAATGCCATTGCCGCCGGCGACAGTGCCGACAGCGACGCTATAGGCGCATTCGGCCGGCAAGCGCTCCAGCGCGGCATTGGGCCAGGCGCCGGCCGCTTTGAGGAAGGCCGCACCTTGCAGCATGGTCTCGGTGTGGCGTTCGCGCGAGCCGGCCAATGCCTCGGCCAATGCTGCGACTTCGGTCAGATCGCCGCCTTCGCGGGCGCGGCGCCAGCTCTCTGCGAACAGCACGGCGTCGTTCCAGCCCGAACCCATTTCGACCAGCGTCTCCAGCCAGCCGGCAAGGCCAGCGGCATCGGTCACCAACCCATCATGCACCGCGCGCTCCAGGCCATGGCTATAGGCAAAGCCGCCGACCGGGAAGGCCGGCGACAGCCATGCCATCAGCCGCAGCAGGGCGATGCCGGAGGGCTGGTCAGTCATGATGATGATCGTGATGCGAATGCGCGTGGCTGTGCGAATGGGATTCGCCGTGGCCATGGCTGTGCGCTTCGGCATGGCTGTGCGCATGGCCATGATCGTGCCCTCCTGAATAGGCGCCGCGCACCGGTTTGAACGGCTCGGAGACCTCGCGCACCGTGGCTCCGAGCCCCTCCAGCATCGCCTTGATGACGTGGTCGCGCAGGATGAGGATGCGGTGCGCCTCGATGCCGGCCGCGAGATGGCGGTTGCCGATATGCCAGGCGAGTTCGGCCAGATGCACGGCGTCGCGGGCGCGGATGTCATAGACCTCTTCGGGCGCCGCGATGATCTCGATATGGCCGCCATCCTCCAGCAGGAGCCGGTCGCCGTCGTTGAGGGCGACAGGTTCGGGCAGGTCGACGAGCACCTTGCTGCCGTCGGCAAGTTCGATGGCGCGGCGGCGCAGATGCCGCTCGTCATGGGCGAGAACGGCACGGCCGGATGGTGCAGTGGCTCCTACACTGCCAGCAGGCAGCACCGAGACGGCGCGTGGAAATTTGGTGAAGTCGGTGTTGATGTTGAGCTTCATTTCATGGAGCCTCCTTAGAGCGCCGCGCGTCCTCTTGGACGCGCAAAGGACGCTCTAATACTTTGAATCTATGCATCGTGCTTTCCGAAAATCGATTCCGATTTTCGGGCCGATGCATTGGCTTGCGCCCGCGCACGGGCAGGCCGCGACAACACGCGGTCGAAATAGGCGTTGACGCGGTCGGAGTCGATCGCGAACCGGCCGGCACGCGCCCAGCCGCCCATGTCGCCAAGCAGCACATCGACGGCCGAGAACCGGTCGCCGAGTGCAAACGTTTTGTCTCCAAGCCTGCGCTCCAGCGCCTTGACTTCCGACGCAAAATCATAGGCCGCGGCGGGGCCGACATCGACCCGCACTTCCCTGGGCAAGAGGAAGCGATGGCGCAATTTGTTCCACAGCGGCGCCTCGAACTCCGACTGTGCGAAGTGCATCCAGGAATCCATCTCGGCACGGCCGGCGATCCCAGGATTGGCGCCCAGGCCTTTGTCGGCGTGCTTGTCGGCGAGATAGACACAGATCGCCGCCGAATCCGTCACCGTCAGCTCGCCGTCGATGAGGATCGGCACCTTGCCCGACGGATTGAGCGCATAGGCTTCCGGCGAGCGTAGCTTGACCTCGACGAATTCATAGGGCTGCCCGAGCTCCTCCAGCATCCAGAGGACGCGACTGACCCGGGAGCCACGCGATCCGACGGCCTTGTACATCATTGAACCTGCCTTTCCCCGGAACTCTAGATCATCGGCCGATCTCATACGATCGTGTCGAAGAGCCGCAGGATGAACGATATCTGATAGATCAGCGCGGCCGCGACGAAGGCGATGTGGAAGCGGCGGTCGCGCACCAGGATCGCGGCGATGCAAAACGCGACGAAGACCGGCGTGCGGAACAGATATTCGTTGCCGAAGCGGGCGAAATGCTCGGGACCTTTCAACAGCGTGTCGATGATATCGAGCAGATAGGTCGCCGCCAGCAGTCCGAAGAACCAGGCGCGGCGCGAATAGAAGAAATCCTCGTAGCTGGTGTAGTCGAGCATCGAGTCCGGAAACAGCATCGCGCAGAGCAGGAACAGCGTGATGGCGTAGAAAATGATGAAAAGATATTTGCCGAAGGTCCACGTTTCGATGGCGTAGAGGCCGAACTCCCACCACCAGAAATGCACCAGCATCAACAGCACCGAGGCGACCCAGGCCAGATGCACGGGATAGAGCCGGTACTGGCCAGGATGCTGGACGATGCGCGCCACCCCCGACAGCAAACGGGCGACGCCAAGCCCGATCACCATGCCCATGACGATGCGGATATGCGGGAAAATGTCGTGGGCGGAGGCTATTTCGGTGGCCATGACGAACGCTCGCCGGGGGATGGAACGTCCGTCAGAACCACTATCTGTCTATTCTCGCATAAGGTTGTCCGAAGACCACGGTGATCCTGGGAAATAGTCATCGTCTAAAATTTCCTTGATCCCATAGGGGCAATCGACAGGGAAATCCCGATCCCTCAGGCCTGTTTCGTCCTGTGCCTTCAATCTTGCTATCTTGAACTCTCGATCGAGCACCTGCGCAGGATATGTTCTGAGGCTCGGACTCTCATCAAGCAGTCCCGCAATCCGAAGCCGTTGCTCCCGAATTGTCAGCAACCAGCCCGTTTTGCGCTGCTCAGGCTGAAACTCCCATTTCAGCAAGTGAAGGACCAAAGTGCCGAGCCTGCTCGCAATTTCCCTTTTGTCGCTCCGCCCCAAGCTCTCGATCTCCTCAGCAACATTCTCACGATCGATGTCGGAAAGACGACCTTCGCGCAGCAGCGCGCCCTGTTCGGCGCACCACTGAGCATAGTCGGCCTCGTAGGGCGTCAATTGCTGTTTGCGGAATATCTTGTTCATTGAGGACATATTGCTCCCAAAGCGTACGATTTCCAAGTCCGCGAAGAACGAGTGGGCCTATTCGGACAGCCCCGCACAACCTACTCACCGCCGCATTTAACGAAGGCCATGGCTCGCGATAATCCTATCAAAACAGAAAATACCGCTGCGCCATCGGCAGCACGGTCGCCGGCTCGCAGGTCAAGAGTTCGCCGTCGGCGCGTACCTCGTAGGTTTCCGGATCGACCTCGATATGCGGCGTGGCGTCGTTGAGCACCATCGAGTGCTTGCCGATGCCGCCGCGCGTGTTTTCGACGGCGACGAATTGCTTGTCGACGCCGAGCCTGCCGTGCAAACCTGATTCGAGCGCGGCCTTCGAGACGAAAGTCACGGACGAGTTGGTCCGGGCTTTGCCATAGGCGCCGAACATCGGCCGGTAGTGCATCGGCTGCGGCGTCGGGATCGAGGCGTTGGGATCGCCCATCGGGGCGGCGGCGATCATGCCGCCGATCAGCACCATATCCGGCTTGACGCCGAAGAAGGCCGGATTCCACAGCACCAGGTCGGCGCGTTTGCCGACCGCGATCGAGCCGATCTCCTTCGACAGCCCGTGCGCGATGGCCGGATTGATGGTGTATTTGGCGATATAGCGGCGGACGCGGAAATTGTCGTTGTCGCCGGTCTCCTGCGGCAATGACCCGCGCTGGCGCTTCATCTTGTCGGCGGTCTGCCAGGTGCGGATCGCCACCTCGCCGACGCGACCCATGGCCTGGCTGTCCGACGAGATGATCGAGAAGGCGCCTATGTCGTGCAGGATGTCCTCGGCCGCGATGGTCTCCTTGCGGATGCGGCTTTCGGCAAAGGCGATGTCCTCGGGGATCGACGGCGACAGATGATGGCAGACCATCAGCATGTCGAGATGCTCGGCCAGCGTGTTGACCGTGTAGGGCCGTGTCGGGTTGGTCGAGGACGGGATGACGTTGGGCAGGCCACAGACCTTGATGATATCCGGTGCATGGCCGCCGCCGGCGCCCTCGGTGTGGAAGGCGTGGATGGTGCGGCCCTTGATGGCCGCCACGGTGTTCTCGACAAAGCCGGATTCGTTGAGCGTATCGGTGTGGATCATGACCTGCACGTCGTAGTCGTCGGCGACCGACAGGCAGCAGTCGATTGCCGCCGGCGTCGTGCCCCAGTCCTCGTGGAGCTTGAGCGAGCAAGCGCCGCCCAGCACCATCTCTTCGAGTGCTGCAGGCAGAGAGGCGTTGCCCTTGCCCGACAGGCCGATATTCATCGGGAAGGCGTCGAAGGACTGGATCATGCGCGCCATGTGCCATGGCCCCGGCGTGCAGGTGGTGGCCAGCGTGCCATGCGCCGGGCCGGTGCCGCCGCCGAGCATGGTGGTGATGCCCGACATCAGCGCCTCCTCGATCTGCTGCGGGCAGATGAAGTGGATATGCGCGTCGAAGCCACCGGCGGTGAGGATCTTGCCCTCGCCGGCGATGATTTCCGTGCCGGGACCGATGATGATGGTGACGCCATCCTGCGTATCGGGATTGCCGGCCTTGCCTATTGCCGCGATGCGGCCATCCCTGAGGCCGATATCGGCCTTGAAGATGCCGGCGCTGGCATCGATCACCAGCGCGTTGGTGATGACGGTGTCGACCGCGCCTTGAGCACGGGAAACCTGGCTCTGGCCCATGCCGTCGCGAATGACCTTGCCGCCGCCGAATTTCACCTCCTCGCCATGAATGGTGAAATCCTTCTCGACCTCGATGATCAGCTCGGTGTCGGCAAGCCGCACTTTGTCGCCAACGGTCGGGCCATACATCTGGGCGTAGGCGGCACGGGTTAGTCTGGCCATCAGCGATTGCTCCCGAAATGCGGTGTGATCGAAGCCCAGCTACACATTGTCGCCATCCAATAGTCACGCAATGACCCGCTCGGCGACACCTTCTGAACCCATTTGGCGGTTGAGGTTGGGGCGCCACCCCAAAACGACCGTTTGCCAAAACGATGGAAGGAAAATCCATGCGCAAAACGATAGTTCTTGCAACTGCCGCCACCCTGATGCTGGTTGGTGCCGCCAGTGCCCAGCAGCAGCCCGCGCAACAGCCCGCTCCAAGCGCGCCGGCTCCAGCCGCCCCTGGCGGTCAGCAGGCCGCGCCGGCGATCCAGAGCGTCAACGTCATCGACATCAGCGAGTTGCCGAAGGACACGCAGACGCAGGTCAACCAGGTGATCGCGCAGCGTGGCGACGCAGGCCTGCAGAAACTGCGCAGTTCGATCGACGCCACCCCCAAGGTGAAATCCGCCCTCCAGGCCAAGGGAATGACCTCGGCTCAAGTGGTCGCGGCCAGCATGGAGCCGAATGGCGCGCTGACCCTGATCACCAAGAAAGCGAGTTAAAGACCCGGCGTGGCGGGCCGGTATCCGGTCCGCCCGCCGAATCGTGACGGGAACCGTGGCAGAGCCGGAGTCGTTTCGTTTCCTGAGCGTCGAAACAAACCGCGAAAGTGGACGATGACCGACACCAACTTGCCCGATGTCCGTTGGCTGCACGCCGTTGCCGCAGCTGCGTTTCTGGTGGTGAGTCTCCCCCCGGCGGCGCTGAACGCGCAGGGCCTTCAAAGTCCGGAGACCGTCGACCGCATCGTCGGCTCGCACGTCAACCAGGAAGAGGCCAAGACGACCGCCGAGATTGGAAAGGTCAATTCGGCGATCGACCGCACGCGTGAAAATATCAGCACGGTGCGCAAGACATCCAAGCTCGACAAGGTCGATATCGTGTTCCTGACCGACGCGGCGCGCAGCGAGGGCGGCCCGCCACCGGCCATCGAGAACAAGGTTCGGCAGCATCAGGACGATGTTACCGAACTGCGCAAGGAGATCGAAGCCAACGCCCTGCTCTTCAATGCCATCGAGTCGCGGCGCGTGCTTGCCGAGGACGTTCTCGCCGTCGAGTTCGACGATCCCGGAAAGATCGTCATCTATGCGGCCGCCAAACCGTCTGGCTGAGCCGAAGGCATCGTTTGCTTTCAGGTTTGCCCCGAAGCCGTTGGCCGGCCTTGCGCACCAGGCATGAGACGCCCTCACAGCTTGCCCATCACCTTCTGCTGAAATCCATAGACCTCGCGCTTGCCGCCGAGCGGCACCAGCGTGACGTCGCGTTCCTGCCCCGGTTCGAAGCGCGTGGCGGTGCCGGCGGCGATGTCGAGGCGCATGCCGCGCGCGCGCTCGCGGTCGAATTTCAGCGCCTCGTTGGTTTCGAAGAAATGGTAGTGGCTGCCGACCTGGACCGGGCGGTCGCCACTGTTGGCGACTTTCAGGGTGACGGTCGGCAGACCCTTGTTGAGTTCGATGTCGCCTCGAGCAGGGATGATTTCGCCGGGGATCATGGGACCTCACACGACGCCGAAGGCGAGGCCGACGCCGATCGCCGCGCAGGCGGCACCCGCGATACGGGCCACACCACGGAACCTCAGGCCGAGGCTCAGACCAGCGGCGATGCCGATGGCATGGAGCAGCACGGTGGCGATGGCAAAGCCGGTCATATATTCGAGCCCGCCGGCATTTTCCGGCACTTCCGTGCCATGGGCGTGGCCGTGAAACAGCGCGAACAGACCGATGATGGCGACACTGGCCGAAACGGGCAGATCGACCGCCAACGCCACCAGCAGTCCAACCGCCACGACGGAGGCCAGTATCCCCGGCTCGACGAACGGCAACGGCATATGAGCCATACCAAGGGCCGCGCCACCGAGCATGACGGCGACGAACGCCGCAGGCCAGGCCCAGATCGCCTTGCCGCCCTTGAGGGCCGCCCACAGACCGACAGCGAGCATCACCGTCATATGGTCGAGGCCGGACAGCGGATGCGTGAAGCCGGCCATGAAGGAGGATGTCGTGCCAATGCCGACATGGGCGTAGGCAGGCATGGCTGCCGCCACGAGCAGTGTCGCCGAGAGGCACAGGCGTTTGACAGGGATCATTTTACTTGCCTTTCGTTTGCGGTGTCAGGCGGCCCTGCGGGGGCCGCAGCCCTCGGCCTTGAGCACGCGTTTGGTCGAAGCCGGATATTTCTTCAGCATCGCGGCCGGGCGAATCGGCCGGGCTGTAAAATTGCCGCCGCAGTTTGGGCAGACGCCG
Organism: Mesorhizobium sp. ESP7-2; assembly: GCF_020164715.1. Classification (NCBI taxonomy): domain Bacteria; kingdom Pseudomonadati; phylum Pseudomonadota; class Alphaproteobacteria; order Hyphomicrobiales; family Phyllobacteriaceae; genus Mesorhizobium; species Mesorhizobium sp. ESP7-2. The sequence continues at coordinate 18,133 of NZ_JAIUGQ010000043.1, read as the reverse complement.
CCAAGCACGTTTTCGACGCAGCCGGCGCAGAAGGTGCACTCGAAGGTGCAGATCAGCGCATCCTTCGCTTCCGGCGGCAGATCCTTGTCACAGCATTCGCAGTTCGGGCGCAGCTCAAGCATTTTTTTCCTCACCGGATCGGTTCGTGCACGGTCACCAGCTTGGTGCCGTCGGGAAAAGTCACTTCCACCTGCACGTCATGGATCATCTCGGCGATGCCTTCCATCACCTGCGCGCGGCTGACGACATGAGCGCCGGCCTCCATCAGCTCGGCGACCGGGCGGCCATCGCGGGCGCCCTCGACGACGAAATCGGTGATCAGCGCGATGGCTTCCGGATGGTTGAGCTTGACGCCGCGCTCGAGCCGCTTGCGCGCCACGATCGCCGCCATGGCGATCAGCAGCTTGTCCTTTTCCCTTGGCGTCAGGTTCATGCGTCTTCCTGAAATGATGCGGCCACAGTCACAGTGACCATAATTTGGGCAACCCCGCCCTTCCGTTGAGCAATTCGACGAGCGGGACCAGCCGCTGGCGCAGGTGGTAGCCGTCCCCGGCGTAAAGCCTCGCAAGAAGCTTGCCAGATGTCTTCACTGTCCAGACGCTGGCGCCGCCCCGGTCGCCAATGATCTCCCGAACCGGGTCGAGCAAGGCTTCCGCGCGCGGCGACACCAGCAGCAGCGTAGCCACGGCGATCGCGCCGCCTGATGTCGCCGGACGGGCCAGAGTGTCGGCGATATCGGGTCCGATGCGGAAATCCTCGGCATGAATGAGAATTCCTTCCCTGCGGATACGCCAGCGGTCGCGAAAAGTGCCCTGCGCGGCACGTTCGCCCATGGCCAGGCGGCCGAAAACGGCCGCTTCCAGCACCAGCGCCTCGGCCCCCACGGCAAGCTCGACATCCAACGTACGAACAAACGCGGCGCGGTCGAAGACGATGGTTTCCTGCGGCAACCAGGCGATGCTGCCGTTCTGACCGACGGTCAGCTTGACCCGCACTTCGGCATGGTCCGACGCAGCGCGATAGACTTTTTCGCAGGCCTGGGTCGTTATCGTGGCGCTGGCATCCGCGCCGACATCGACATCCCAGCCGAGGCGGTCGCCGCCGGTCAGCCCGCCGGCGGTGTTGATCAGGACCGCCTCCAGCGGACCGGCCGAAACGGCCGGCAGCCTTATCTTGGCGGAGCCGTCCTGATAGAGGCGCCGCAGCCGCGTGTGTCCGTCGATGCTGGCGCAACCAAGCTGCGCCTTGCCGGCCGCACGCTGGGCCAGCTTACCCGAGAACTTCGTATTTTCGATCGTATCCACGCCGTCAGGTTAAGCACTGTGGCGCTTTTGTCGACATATAGCTTGTTGCTTGATGACGTTTCCGTTTCTATAGAGGGAACCACCTTGGTACGGTCAGGCGACGCTTGGCGGGGGTATAAGGCGAAGATCGCGGCCTGCTATCGAGGACAAGAAGACGCTGTTCAGCGTCGGAAACGACAAGTGGGGAAGAAACCGAATGGCTGACCAGCTGGCAACGGACATCATCGAGAAGATCAAGGCCCATGCCGAGCCGGGCGGCGAGGAAATCACCACCACGACCGAATTGACGGCGCTGGGCATCCATTCGCTGGAGCTGACCGAGATCATCTTCGACCTCGAGGAGCAATATGGCATCGAGATCGAGATGAACACGGTCGACGCCTGGAGCAATCTGAAGAATGTCGGCGACATGGTTGAGGCCGTTCGCGCTCTGATCGCGAAAAAAGCCTGACCGAATGCTGAAGCGCGTCGTCATTACCGGCATCGGCGGGCTGTGCGGATTGGGCACCGATGCACAGGCAATCTGGGCCGAGATGCGGGCCGGCCGATCGGCGATCGGGCCCATCGACAATCCCTTCCTGCACGATCTGAAGGTCAAGACCGGCTGCGAGATCAAGGCGCTGCCGGATCACGGCATCGAGCGCAAGCAACTGGTGTCGATGGACCGCTTCAGCCTGCTGGCGGTGCTCGCGGCGAAAGAAGCCATGCGGCAGTCCGGATTGGCTCCGCATGCGGACAATACCTATCGGATGGGAACCATTGTCGGTGTTGGCGTCTGCGGGTTCGAGACGGTCGAGGAGAACTATCGCGCCATCCTGATCGAGGGCAAGAATCGCGCCGGCATCTTCACCGTTCCCAGGGTCATGCCGGGCGCCGCCTCCGGCCAGATCAGCATGCATCTGGGTTTGCGCGGACCGGTGTTCGGCGTCACGTCGGCCTGTTCGTCGGCCAATCATGCCATCGCATCGGCGGTCGACCAGATCAGGCTCGGCCGCGCCGACGTCATGGTGGCCGGCGGCACCGAGGCGCCGCTGGTGTGGGGCGTGCTGAAGGGCTGGGAGGCACTGCGTGTGTTGTCGCCCGACACGTGCAGGCCATTTTCTGCCGACCGCCAGGGCTTGGTGCTGGGCGAGGGTGCCGGCATGGCGGTTCTGGAAAGCTACGACCATGCGATGGCGCGCGGCGCCACCATTTTGGCCGAGATCGCCGGCGCCGGCCTTTCGGCCGATGCCTCGGACATAGTCGCGCCTACCGTCGAGGGACCGGAAGCGGCGATGCGCTTCTGCCTGGCCGATGCCGGGCTCAATCCCCAGGATGTCGACTACCTCAACGCGCACGGCACCGGCACCAAGGCCAACGACCAGATCGAGACCACCGCGATCAAGCGCGTCTTCGGCGACCATGCGCGGGCGCTCTCCGTCTCCTCGACCAAGTCGATGCATGCGCATTGCCTCGGCGCCTCGGGCGGGCTGGAGATGATCGCCTGCGTCATGGCGATCCGCGAAGGCGTTGTGCCGCCGACGGCAAATTACCGCGAGGCCGATCCCGACTGCGATCTTGACGTGACGCCGAATGTCGCGCGCGAGCGCAAGGTGCGCGCCGCCATCAGCAATAGCTTTGCCTTTGGCGGCACCAATGCGGTGCTGGCCTTCAAGGCCATCTAATCCTGGCGGTTACTACCTGCCCCGGGCGGTTACTACCTCCCGGGCGGTTACTACCTCCCCGGGCAGTCACCACCGTCCCGGTCGGTCACCACCTGCCCCAGGCGGTCCGGAACGGTTGACTATCCGTGCATGGTGAAAGCGTCGCCGCCATATTGATCCCATCCGACCGCAGCCCTAGCTAATTCTTGGCAGACCCGCCGCCCCCGCGCCGCTTGGCGCAAATCCCCCCGCTCAGGAGTTCTCGATGGCCGACTTGTCCGCCTTTCCGATCGCAACCCGTTGGCCAGCGAAGCATCCGGACCAGATTCAGCTCTATTCGGCAACGACGCCGAACGGAGTGAAGATATCGATCGCGCTGGAGGAACTCGGCCTGCCCTATGAGCCGCATCTGATCAACATCGGCAAGAACGAGAGCTGGACCCCGGAATTCCTGTCGCTCAATCCCAACGGCAAGATTCCGGCGATCATCGATCCCAACGGCCCTGACGGCGCGCCGATCGGCCTGTTCGAATCCGGCGCCATCCTGCTCTACCTCGCTGAAAAGACCGGCCTGCTCATCCCAGCGGATGCAGCACGGCGCTACGAAACGATCCAGTGGGTCTTCTTCCAGATGGCCTCCGTCGGGCCGATGTTCGGCCAGGTCGGTTTCTTCCACAAATTCGCCGGCCGCGAGATCGCCGACAAGCGGCCGCTGGAGCGTTACCGCGACGAATCGCGCCGCCTGCTCGGCGTTCTCGACGTCAGGCTGAAGGGCCGCAAGTGGATCATGGACAATGACTACACCATCGCCGACATCTCGCTGCTCGGCTGGGTGCGCAACCTGATCGGCTTTTACGAGGCGCGCGATCTGGTTGGCTTCGATGATTTCACCAATCTGGCAGCGTGGCTGGAGCGCGGTCTGGCGCGGCCGGCAGTGCAGAAGGGCCTGACCATTCCGGCGCGGAGCTGAACCCCGCCGGCCCCACGGGGACAAGGCCCTACTTTGCTTTCGCCTTGGATCCGCCCTTGCCGACCACGGAGGCGGCGAGGGACGCCACGCCTCGCGCCGTGGCCACGACCGCTCCAGCGGCAATGTTGGCCGCCGTGCGAACCTTCGAGCCGCCTGCGGCCGGCTTCCTCGCTTGGGCTGTCTTGGCAGCCGCTTTTGGCGCGGTCACTTTCGGCGCGCCACCTGGTACGACCTTCTTCGGCGGCGCCTTGCCGAAGGCCTTTGTATCCTTGGAGCGCTGGGCGACCGCCGGGCCAGCCCCGGCCGTCGATTGCGGCGCTTTCGGTTGGGCTGACTTGCCCCTGGCGGGCTTTTTTGCTTTGGTTGCCATCGGACGGAATCCCTCTTCTGGCATGATTGCCTGATCGGGATAACGCCTTGTAAGTCTTAAGGTTCCCGTCGAAAAATACCGAAAATTAAACAGGTTGATCGAGATTAACCCGCGTTAACCAATGACCAGGTCGGCCGCCCGGCGCCGTGCCAGCACGCGTTCGATGTTGGGCATGTCGTTGGAGGCGATCCAGGCGCGCGCATCCGCCTCGGAACGGCCATGCTCGTGCCAGCGTTCCATCAGGCGGCGTTCGAGCTCGTTGCGCGGCACGTCGACGAAGATCGAGAAATCGAACAGCGGCGCCAGCCGCGACCAAGGCTCCTCGTCGAGCAACAGGTAATTGCCTTCGACCAGGATGAACTTGGTCTCGGCGCCGACGATCGCCGCGGCGGCGCGCGACAATTCCATACCGCGGTCGAAGACCGGTATGGCGATTTCGGGCTCGCCGGCGCGGATGCGCTTCAGAAGCGCCTCGAAGCCGCCGAAGTCGAACGTGTCGGGCGCGCCCTTCCGCGCGCGCAGGCCGCGCTGCTCGAGCACGATGTCGTCATAGTGGAAGCCATCCATGGGCACGACTTCCACCGCGCCTTCCGGCAAAAGATCATGCAGACTTGCCGATAATGCCGACTTGCCGGCGCCCGGCGGCCCGGCAATGGCGACGATGAAGCGCTTCGCCTTGCCGGCGCGCTTGAAGATGGTGGCGGCGAGGTGGGCGATTTCGGACATTTTGGCTCCTTCCGCACGATTTCAGACGCATCTTGTCGGCGGTCGCTGGAAATTTCAAACCGCGATTTGCACGATTTAGAGCGAACAGGCGTGGAAGTCAGCGCTGGCGAATGCGATTAATCCTTACGGCTTTGCCCTTCAGCGTGCCGCTGGCAGGCCGATGCGCAGGAATTCGCTGTCGAACGGGACCTCCGATGCCGCCGCGCCAGCCAACCGCAGACGGCCATCCGCCGTGGTGATCTCCCGTGGTGGCTCGCCGCCCGACAGCGGTAACGCGCCGATGACATGGCGGAACGAGACGCCGCGGTCCTCGCCAAGCGCGAATGCCGTCGCCACGCCTTCGCGCTTCAGCCAGTTGTCGCCGAGCGAGGCGGCGTGGCCAATCGCCGTGCGCCCATCCTCGATGCCGAGCACACCGAGATGGCGGCCGCTCCACGGCGCGTAGTCGCGCCCGCCATTGCTGAACCACAGCATGGTGACCGGCAGTTCGGCCGGGTTCTTCAGCACCAGCACCAGATCGTCCTCGGCGTGGCGGGCAAGCGCGGTCCAGCCCGGGCCGCCATGGTCGGCCTCGACCAGAGTGAGGAAATCCTCGCGCCGGTGCTCTATGCGGTAGTTCGTGAGATCCAGCGTGCCGCCGCCGGCAGCGGGAAAATGCGCGAGGTCGGACGACCGCGCCGGATACGCCAGCATGAAGCGGCCGCGCCCGGGGTCCGGCTCCAGCGGATCGGCCGGGGTGGCGGCAAACCGCTTCGGCGAGAACGCCAGCCTGCCGCCGCCTTCCATCGCCGTCATCGGGTGGTGGGCGACCGAGATCGCGCCGGACCCACCGGAAAACACATGTTCCTGGTAGAGGAAGGGATGGTCGTCGCGCAGCGTGAAAATCTTGTCGACGCCGGCACCCATCACCTTGTGGCGCAGCCGGAAGACAGCGCGCCATCCGCCATCCGTGGCGCCGCTGTCGACCACATCCCAGGCACTGTTGGCCGGCCAGCCATGCAGCGGTGCCTCCTCGACATCGCTGCGCGAAAACGGCGCGCAGAGAAAGTCGCCGGAGAGCCGGACGGTGCCCTGCGGCAGGTCAGGAGGCAGCGTCTCGCCGGCGTCGACCCAAGGTGCGCGGTGCAGTGGCCTGAGCTTGCGCCCGTTACTTTCAATGACCATGTCGGCGATGTGGCCGACCGTGAGGTCGAGCGAAACCGAGATGCCCTTGGCGTTGATCGTGACTGTATCCATGGCGCTCTCACCCGAATCTGACGGTGCGAACAGAACCCGTTCCGTGTGGATTGCGCAAGCGCAGCGTCAGGCATTTTGCATCAGGGTGGAGGGATGTATTGTCGAACGTGAAGCGGATTTCCTTTCGAGGCTAGCGCCCTACGAAGCCCCCTCTCCGGCCGCTACGCGGCCACCTCTCCCCCGCCTTCGGCAGGGGCGAGGAAACCAGGTCGTGCTGCACTCGACATTCCCAGGGCTAACCGGCATTAACCAAATGGACGCATCCGCCGCGTTACGTTAGCTTCGCCTTATCTCAGCAACAGCATTGCCAGAACAGTCCAGCCCTTGTCCTTTTCGCGTCTCTTTCCGCTCCTCCAGAAAATCCTGGCTGCCCTCACCTTGGCGGCCATGGTTGCCGGCTGCTCGACCATAACCCCGCCCGACAGCGTGCTGGCCGTTCCGGCACCGCCGCAGAAATACGCGGCCATCGTCGTCGATGGACGGAGCGGCAAGCAGCTGTTCGAGGTCAATTCGACGGCGCCGCGCTATCCGGCGTCGCTGACCAAGATGATGACGCTCTACCTGCTGTTCGAGGCGATGGACACCGGCCGCGTCACCAAGGAGACGCAGATCCCGGTTTCCGACCACGCCGCCTCGCAGCCGCCGACCAAGATGCGCTTCCGGCGTGGCGAGACGATCGACGTCGATTCCGCCATCCGCGCCATCGTCGTCAAATCGGCCAATGACGTGGCGGTGGCGGTGGGCGAATATCTCGGCGGCTCGGAGGACCAGTTCGCCGCCATGATGACCTCCAAGGCGCGCCAGCTCGGCATGAGCAGCACTACCTTCCGCAACGCGTCGGGCCTGCCCGACGACGGCCAGATGACGACCGCGCACGACATGGCGGTGCTCGGCATGTCGTTGCAGCGACGCTTCCCGCAGCACTTCCACTATTTCTCCGAAAGCGACTTCATGTTCCGTGGCAGGCTGGTACGCGGCCACAACGACATGCTCGGTCGCGTGCGCGGCGTCAACGGCATCAAGACCGGCTATATCAGGGCCTCCGGCTTCAACATCGTCACCTCCTACGACGCCGACGGCCGCCAGTTGATCGTGGTGGTGATGGGCGCCGACAGCGCCCGCCAGCGCAACGACCATGTCGAAGCGCTGATCCAGCGCAGCCTGTCGCCCACCATGGCCGACACCAAAACCAGGCTGATGTTCGCCGAACAGCAGTGAGGTGGGGAGCCTCCCCATCTCTTCGTCATCCACGGCGGAGCAAGGAGCGAAGCGATGTGGCGCAGACCCGAGGATCCATGCCGCGACCTCGGGGCGCCGCGACGGTGCGGATCCTCCGCTGCACCCGCAGCCGGCTATTGTCTTGCGACTGTCACGCAATCGTGCGGAAGACGTGGCATAGGCTGCGGAATCCGACGGTGGATATGCCCCACCGCGATGGCGTATTCTAAACTAAGCACGACAGCAGGAGCCCATCATGAGCACCGTTCCCAAGGCATCCGAGCAGAAGTCGGCCGACAATGAGAACGACAGCGGTGGCGAATATTTCGAGGCACCGACCACCGATGCGGATCTGCACGGCGTTTCCGACGAGCATTTCGACACGCCCGAAGTGCCGGATTCCGAACCGTCAGGGCCTGGCACATCGCGGCTGAAGCCGAAGAAAAAGCCGTCGGCGATCTCGGGCCGTAAATTCCGCAAGCGCGACCTCGTGCGCATCGACACGCTGCGCCCGAGTCTCGCCGACCGCATTCACTCGGACCACCCCGACCTGCCCAAAGGCGCCCGCATCAGCCGCGAGGAACTCGGCCGCTACCGCATGCGCTACATGGAGGAGCTGCTGCAGCAGGAGCACGGCGAATTCTCCGAGCTCGACCGGCAGGTGGTGGAATCGATCGCCCGGCAGGACACGATTTCGGAAAACAGCGAAGAAGAATTCGAGGAGCACCGGACGTTCGCCGACCGCGTCTCCGACGGCATGGCCGCCTTCGGCGGCAGCTGGTGGTTCCTGATCTCGTTCGGCAGCGTGCTTCTGGTGTGGATCGGCATCAACCTGTTCGAAGGCACGACCGGCGCCTTCGATCCCTACCCCTTCATCCTGCTCAACCTGCTGCTCTCCTGCATCGCCGCCATCCAGGCGCCGATCATCATGATGAGCCAGAAGCGCCAGGAGGTGAAAGACCGCCTGCGCTCCTTCAACGACTACCGCGTCAACCTCAAGGCCGAGCTCGAAGTGCGCCATCTGCACGAAAAACTCGACTACCTCATCTCGCGCCAATGGACGCGGCTGGCGGAGATGCAGCAGATGCAGCTCGATGCCATGCATGAACTGGCGAGTGCGAAGAAGGCGAAGCGGGCGACGCGCGCGCGGCGGCCGGTGAAGAGCCCGGCGGGGGAGTGAGGGGCGGTGCCGCGCAGCGGACGAGGCCTCTACCACCAAACCCCGACCACTCTAACTCTTTGCGTTACGCAAACGCATAATTCCTGTAATTGCTTTAGTACTCAATCGAGCTCGATCCAAGCTGGCGCATGGTCGCTTGGCTTCTCCCAGGCGCGCAATTCGACGTCCACCCCGGCATTGCGCAGTTTGTCCGAAAGGGAAGGGCTCACGAGCAGGTGGTCCATTCGGAGGCCGGAACTTCGATCGTAGCCGCCCCGGTATGAGAAGTTCCAGTATGTGTAGATGCCCTTCTCGGGGTGGATGCACCTGACGGCGTCGATCCAACCATTCCCCAGCATTTCGGCGTAGGCTTGGCGGCTCTCCGGAAAGTACACCGCGTCCCCCAGCCATCGTTGGGGCACCACGGCGTCGATTGCGGTTGGAACGACGTTATAGTCGCCGCAGAGAATGCTAGCGCCGTCTGTGACCAGCAGCCGACCGTAGCTGATCAGGCGATCGAACCAGCGGAGCTTGTAGTCGAATTTTGGACCTGGCGCCGGGTTGCCATTGGGCAGGTAGAGACAACCCACGACAAGCCCATTCACCTCGGCCTCGATGTAGCGGCTATGCGTGTCGTCTGGATCCCCGGGCAGACCTCGCCGACGTTCTAGTGGTTTTGTCCCTCGAGCTAGGATAGCTACACCGTTGTAAGACTTCTGCCCCTGCCAGATTGCGCCGTAACCCGCGTCCAGGATCGCATCAGCAGGGAACTTGTCGTCGGATGTCTTTAGCTCTTGAAGGCAGACAATGTCGTACGTGGTTTCACTCAGCCATTTGAGCAGCACCGGCAGGCGGCTGTTGACGCCGTTCACGTTGAACGTTGCGATGCGAGTCATTGGACTTTCCGTAGGCTAGGCAGCGCTTCTCAACGCCGGACCGTTCACTACGATCCCGGTCTAAGTGCAAAATCGGGAGGTTCAACGGAACCGGATGCAGTTGTTTCTTGGCGTCTGACGATCCAATGCCCCTGAGCCAGTCAAATCGGCCCAGGAGGCGCCGTGAGCAACTCGCAAAGGGCGTCCCCCGAAGCAGCCGAGGAGCCAATGGGCCGCTCCGCGTCGGCCGCCATAGAAAAGGCCGCTCCAACCGAATGCAGATGGAACAGCCTTCTCATGGCATAGCGGTGTTAATAGGCTTTTTTGGATGCCGCGGTCTTCGCGGTGTGCTTCTTGTGCTTCACCGGGCTCTTGTGCTTAACCGGGCACTTGTGCTTCTTCGTCGGCTTGCAAGCCTTCTTGGTCGTAACGTTCTTCGCGTGCGGCTTCGCAGTCGTTGCCGCCTTGGTCATGGTGGTCGTTGCGGTCGCAGCTGGAGCGGTCGTCTTGGTGGCGGCGGCGGTACCGGGAGCTGGCATCGACAAAGCCAGCGCAACGGCGAGACCGAGGGCGGAGAGAAGGGACTTGTTCATGGTTTTTTCTCCTTGCTATGCAGGTCGGTTTTCACTGCATCCGGATCGATCGGCGTCACGCCAAGCAGCTTCACAGCATTTGCGAGCATTCGGATTCCCTGTGCCTGCTTCTTGTTGGCGCAGAACCGATTTCCCTTTCTTTGCAGCGCTTTCGCCGCGGTGACCTGCGTTGACGCGGCATGGGTTTCGAGGGCTTCGTCAACTTGGCGGCTGAGATTGGTGCAGCGCTCGGTTCGGGTCGCCGCAACCTTTGCCTCGCCAGCTTCGACCGGACTGGTAGCGAGCGAAATGCCGAGCAACGCACTCATCAAGCTGATCGAGAACCTTTGCATCGCTTGTCGCCAATCCGAACAAGTGCCGCAGTGCGGCAGCCGATGAAACCCTCTCCAGCCAATTCTACGCCCGAACGATTTCTGGAGTTTTTCTGGTTTATTTCTGAATTGTGTCTGAGGCCGCGCGCGCGCTTTGCCCCGCGTAAAAACGGAACATCGGGGCGCATTGGGGAGTGTTGCGAAGCCCTTCGAAAAGGTCCGCCCCGATCGCCTCGGGTGCGGCAACTTTCGTATCAGTCTGGCATGAATTCGCTACGGCCTCGGCAAGCATCGCCCGCCTCCGAGTCCAGCAAAGGCTCACGCATCCCAGTTCCGCCGGCCTCTACTGCTTGGCGGCGGCTTCCAGGTAGGCGATCACATTGGCGACGTCGGCATCGTTCGGGAGCCCGGCGAAGGGCATCTTGTTGCCGGGCACCTTTGTCTTCGGCGACTTGATGTATTCAGCGAGATTGGCCTCGTCCCAGACCAGGCCGCCCGCACCTGCCTTCTTCATCGCGTCGGAATATTTTGCCTGGAAGCTCGGCAGAGAACCTGCCTTTCGGCCGATGACGCCATGCAAGGATGGACCGATCTTGTCCTTGTCGGTCGTCGCTTCATGGCAGACCATGCATTTGGTGAAGATCTTCTTGCCGGCGTCGGCATCGCCCGCTGCAAAGGCCGGGGTGGTCGCGATAAATGAAATCGCAAGAAGGGCCGCGTTCAGTCTCATGGCATTCTCCTCCCTCAAATCGGCGCCGTCCGCGCCGTGGATGCTAGCGCATGTCGCCCGAAAGTAACCTCGATTTTGGTACAGCGACATGGATAAGGCTAAAATTAGCGGGCCGCACGCCCCCTTTTCGACGCCACGCGCTTCAATGCCGCGCACGGTAACGCATCAAGTGGTATTTAGGTTGCAGACCGGGCGGCCGAACGCGACAAGGCCGGGGAACAATGCTATGATACCGGCGGTGCAGGTCGCGGTTTCGCGTGGCCAGTCACGCAGACGGCAGCACCGAAAACCGCGACCGAACCGGGCCCGATCCTGGAGGGAATGGTCATGGCAAATTTCCATGTCTACGCAGCAGGCACCGGCAGCAAGCTCGAACATCCCGCTATCCGCCGGATAGGGGTTGCGGATGTTCTTGACGCGCTTCGCCGGGGATTTGACGATTTTTGGGAAAAACCCTCGCACTACGTCTTTTTATGCCTGATCTATCCGGTTGCCGGCATCGTGCTGATCACCTGGAGCTCCGGCGGCAACGCGCTTCAGCTCGTCTATCCACTGATGACCGGCTTCGCGCTTCTAGGCCCCTTCGCCGCGCTTGGCCTCTACGAGATCAGCCGCCGGCGCGAACAGCAACTCGACGCGTCGTGGCGACATGCCTTCGACGTCCGAAAATCGCCCGCCATGCCGGCTATCGCCGCTCTCGGGATCATGCTGGGGGTGCTGTTCATCGCCTGGCTGGTAACCGCGCGCGCGCTCTATGCCTACCTCTATGGCGATGCCGCGCCGGCATCGTTCTTCAGCTTTATCGCGGATGTGCTGACCACGCAGCGCGGCTGGACGCTGATCATTCTGGGCAACCTCATCGGTTTTCTGTTTGCCCTTGTCGTGCTCAGCACCACGGTCGTCGCCTTCCCGCTGCTGCTCGACCGCGACATCGGCGCCTACGCGGCAGTCGAGACTTCGGCGCGAGCGGTCATGACGAACCCGGTGCCGCTGCTGCTGTGGGGTCTCATCGTCGCCGTTGCGCTGGGTCTCGGCTCGCTGCCGCTGCTCGTCGGGCTGGCCGTGGTGCTGCCCGTGCTCGGCCATTCGACCTGGCACCTTTACCGCAAGCTGATCGAACCGGCGCCAGCCCCTGCCCCAGCCAAGGCAAAAACACGCAAAGGGAGCTGATCCGACGAAGGAGAGGCGCCCACCCCGTAAAGAGGCGGGCGCTCCTGGTTCACGCCGGATGGCTGAAGCGAGCGACCCGCGCATCCCTCAACAGATTGCGGAAGTCGCCGCCCGTGACATGCACCAGCGTCTTGTGATCGCCGGCTTCGAAATAGACATCGTCTTCGGCGCCAAAGCTTTCGTCGAGAATGACCGGCACGCCATAGGCGGCGCCCAGGGGCGGCACGGCGCCAATGTCGCAGTCGCTGAACACCTCGCCGATTTCATCTTCGGAAGCGAGGCCAAGCCGTCTGTCGACCACGTCCTGCAACGTATTGAACTCGACCCGGTGGCTGCTCGGAACCACCGCCAGCGCATAACCCATCTCGTGATGGACCAGCACCGATTTGGCGAGTCGTCGGCCCGGAACATGCGCTGCCTGCGCCGTCTGGCTGCTGGTCGCGGTTCGGTGGTGGGCAACGGTATCGTAGGCGATGCCCCTGCCGGCAATATAGTCCTGGAGTTTCCTTGCGATCGTCATCGTAGGCGCCTTTCTGTTGGAGGTGGGACGCGTCTGAGAACGTGGCAACCATTGTCCTCCCGTCATTTTTCCTGTCAACGAAGAAACGCGATCCGACGAGTCGTCTATGGCCCCATGCCGAATGACAGGACACGGGTCAGTTCGGTGTAACCGGACTCGAGAACCATGATCCACACGAACACCAGGATCAGCAGCGGCGGCACCAGGATCGCATAGGCAAGCGCCAGCCGCTCCCAGGCCATGTGCATGAACACGGCGACGATCAGCCCGGCCTTGAGCATCATGAAGGTGATGATCAGGCCCCATCTGAGATGGCCCTGGAGGCCGAAATAGTCGATGCTGTAGGAGCCGGCGCTGAGGATGAACAGCCAGCCCCAGACGACGAGATAGAGCCTGATCGGGTGCTGCTGGCCTTCCGCGTGTCCCACCGCCTGCGAGGGAGCGTGTCCTTGCAGCCCTCGTTCCTGCGCTTCTGCCTGTGCCATCGCTCCACCTCACCAAAGATAGAAGAATGCGAAGATGAATACCCACACCAGATCGACGAAGTGCCAGTAGAGCCCCATGATCTCGACGCTCTCGTACCGGCCGCGCCGGCTGGTGAAGAACCCGCGCGCGCCGGCTTCGAAGTCGCCGCGCCACACCTTGCGCGCGGTGATCAACAGGAAGATCACACCGATGGTCACATGGGTGCCGTGGAACCCGGTGATCATGAAGAAAGATGAACCGAATTGCACGGCACCCCAGGGATTTCCCCAGGGCCGCACGCCCTCGGTGATGAGCTTCGTCCACTCGAAAGCCTGCATGCCGACGAAGGTCGCGCCCAGAGCGGCGGTGAGCAGCATCAACGCCGCGGTCTTCCTGCGATCGTGCCGGTAGCCGAAATTGACCGCCATGGCCATCGTGCCGCTCGACGAGATCAGCACGAAGGTCATGATCGCGATCAGGATCAGCGGAATGTCCTGGCCGAACATGTGCAGCGCGAAAACCTCGCTCGGGTTGGGCCAAGGCACCGTCGTCGACATGCGCGCGGTCATGTAGGACAACAGGAAGCAGCCGAAGATGAACGTGTCGCTGAGCAGGAAGATCCACATCATGGCCTTGCCCCAGGAGACGTTCTTGAACGCCCTCTGGTCGGATGACCAGTCGGCCGCGATGCCGCGCAGGCCTGGCGGCCGCGGAGCGACCGGTGCGGCGTGTTGCAGCGTGGTCTCGGCCATGAGCATTTCCTCCTTGGGTACGGCCTCCGTGGGTACGGCCCGGCGCGCGGCCGTCTAGGTCAAGAGCCCCCGGCAGATGTCGATCACGTTATCCGCCCAGCCCATGAGCACGCAAAAAAGCACCAGCCAGACGGCAAGCAGGATGTGCCAGTATATCGCGCAGAGCTCGGTCGACAGAACGAGGCTTCCGGACCGGACGCCTCGCCATGCGCGCACATTGACCCGGCCGAGCGCCACCAATCCGCCGATGATGTGAAGGCCGTGCATCGCGGTCAGGAGATAGAAGAAGCTGGCAGCCGGGTTCTCTGTCGCGAAATAGCCTTCGGCGGCGAAATCGCGCCAGGCGAGCAATTGCCCAGCCAGAAACGCCAACGATGCCAGGGCGCCGGCGAGAAGGGCAAGCCGGAGATTGTCCAGTTGGGCTTTGTGCGCGGCAGACACCGCGCCTTGCAGCGCCAAGCTCGCCAGCACCAGCATGGCGGTGTTGAGCCACAGCAGCCTCGGGGCTGGAGCGGCCTGCCAGTCGGCATAGTCCATGCGCATGACATAGGCGCTGATCATGAGCGCGAACAGCGCGCCGACCACGGCAAGGAACACGCCGAGCCCGATCTTGGCCGGATGCATGAGCGACGCTTCCGTCTGCGGAAACGCCGTGACCGGCCCGGCCTCGAGCCACGGCTTGGACATCAGCCGCTGGCGCGACAGCCACCAGCCGACAACGCCGGTTACGGCGGCCAGGAAGATCAGGATCGCGATCATGCGGGGCCGCCTTGCGTCAATGGACGCGGATCGTTCTGTGCAATGAAGTCTTCCGGCGCGCCGGGCACGCTATAGTCATAGGCCCAGCGGTAGACCACCGGCAGTTCCTTGCCGAAATTGCCGTGTGGCGGCGGCGTGCCGGCCGTCTGCCACTCGAGCGTCGTCGCCCGCCACGGATTGTCGCCTGCTGGCCGTCCATGGCGAATGCTCCACAGCAGGTTGAACAGGAACACCATCTGGGCGAAGCCGACGATCAGCGCGGCCACGGTGATGAACTCGTTCAGTGTATGCACCGAAGGCGGGACGAAGGCCGTATCGCCGAGCTCGGGATAGCGGCGCGGCACGCCGACCAGCCCGATATAGTGCATCGGGAAGAAGATCATGTAGGTACCGATGAAGGTCACCCAGAAGTGGAAGCGGCCCATCGCCTCGTTGAGCATCCGGCCGGTGATCTTGGGGTACCAATGATAGATTGCGCCGAATACCACCATGATCGGCGCCACGCCCATCACCATATGAAAATGCGCGACGACGAACATCGTATCCGACAGCGGCACGTCGACCACCACATTGCCGAGGAACAGCCCGGTCAGCCCGCCATTGACGA
The DNA here is from genome assembly GCF_020164715.1 of Mesorhizobium sp. ESP7-2. Classification (NCBI taxonomy): domain Bacteria; kingdom Pseudomonadati; phylum Pseudomonadota; class Alphaproteobacteria; order Hyphomicrobiales; family Phyllobacteriaceae; genus Mesorhizobium; species Mesorhizobium sp. ESP7-2. Next base: position 2,725 of record NZ_JAIUGQ010000043.1, on the reverse strand, counting down.
AGGTGACGATGAAAGAGAGCGCAAACAGCATCGGGATGGTCAGGTGGATGTCGCCGCGCCACAATGTCAGCACCCAATTGTAGACCTTGATGGCGGTGGGGATGGCGATGATCAGCGTGGTGGTGGCGAAGAAGAAGCCGAAATAGGGATGCATGCCCGAGACATACATGTGGTGCGCCCAGACGACGAAGGAGAGGGCGCCGATGCTGACGATCGCCCACACCATCATGCGATAGCCGAAGATGTTCTTGCGCGCATGCGTGCTGATGAGGTCGGAGACGATGCCGAAGGCAGGCAGCGCCACGATGTAGACTTCAGGATGGCCGAAGAACCAGAACAGGTGCTGGAACATGATCGGGCTGCCGCCATCGTGCGGTAGTGGGGTGGTGCCCATTTCCACGATCGCCGGCATGAAGAAACTCGAGCCGATCGCGCGGTCGAACAGCATCATGACGCAGGCGACGAAGAGCGCCGGGAAGGCCAGCAGCGCCATGACCGTGGCGGTGAAAATACCCCAGACGGTCAGCGGCAGGCGCATCAGCGTCATGCCGCGCGTGCGACCCTGAAGCACGGTCACCACATAGTTGAGGCCGCCCATGGTGAAACCGATGATGAACAGGATCAGCGACACGAGCATCAGGATGATGCCCCAATCCTGTCCGCCGGGCGTGCCCGAGGTAATGGCCTGCGGCGGATAGAGCGTCCAACCGGCGCCTGTCGGTCCCCCCGGCGCAAAGAAGCTGCCGACGAGCACCAAAACGGCAAGCAGATAGATCCAGTAGCTCAGCATGTTGACATAGGGAAACACCATGTCGCGCGCGCCGACCATCAACGGAATGAGATAATTGCCGAAGCCGCCAAGGAACAGCGCGGTCAACAGGTAGATCACCATGATCATGCCGTGCATGGTCATGAATTGATAATACATGTCCGGCGAGATGGACGCGAAAGTGTCGGGAAAGCCAAGCTTCAGGCGCATCAGCCAGGACAGCACCAGCGCGACGAGCCCGATGGACAGCGCCGTGCCGGCATATTGGATGGCGATGACCTTGGCATCTTGTGAAAAGACGTATCTCGTCCACCAGCTGTGCGGGTGATAGAGTTCCACCTCCGCCACTTCCGCGGCCGGAATGAAATCTGCTCCATGAGGCGTGACGTCGACCATCCCTGAACCTCTCCGCTCTTTCCGGTCCTCCTCGGGGCCGGTTTCATCGATGCCTTACTCTGCCTTCGCCCGTGCCGTCGCCGGCGCAGCAAGCACGCCCACCTTGGCGGGTGCCGACATCTGGGCAAAGGTCGACTGCTGCTGCAGCCAGGCCAGATAATCCTCTGGGGTGTCGACCTTCACGACGCCACGCATGAAGGCGTGACCGACGCCGCAAAGCTCGGCGCAAAGAACTTCGAAACTCCCTGTCTTGGTGGGGGTGAACCAGAAATAGGTGACCGTGCCGGGAACCATGTCCATCTTGGCGCGGAACTCCGGCACGTAAAAATCGTGCAGCACGTCGATCGAGCGCAGCAACACCTTGACCGGCTTGCCTATCGGCAGATGCAGATCGGTCGCCACGACGACGACATCGTCCTGACCGTTCGGGTCCTGCGGGTTGATGCCAAGCGGGTTCTCGGAACCGATGAGCCGGGCGTTCGAGGTGCCAAGCTTGCCGTCCGCGCCAGGCAAGCGGAAGCTCCATTGCCATTGCTGCGCAACGACCTCGATCTCGGTCGCGTCCTTGGGAACGGTGACGAACTGGCTCCACACGAACAGCCCGGGCGCCAGCAATGCCGCGACGCCGACAGCGGTGACCACGGTCAGCCAGGATTCGAGCTTCCTGCTTTCGGGCTCGTAGTGCGCCTTCTGCCCTTCCTTGTGCCGGAAGCGGTACACGCAATATGCCATGAACAGCACGACAGCGGAGAAGACCGTCCCGGTGATCCAGAACGTGATGACGAGAGTGCTGTCGATATAGCCCCAGTTGGAGGCTATCGGCGTCCACCACCAAGGGCTCAGCACATGGAACAGCACCGAGCCGACGACAATCAGAACGAGTACGAGCACAACGGCCATCCTCGGTTCCTCCCGGCGTTCCGAGGGACTCTGTCCCGCAGGAAGGCCGCGCCCATTATGCGCGACTTACTTCGGAAATACTAGGGCACGTGGCTGGCGGGGGGAACGTCATACTTTGCAGGGGCGACGCGCGCGCGACGGACGGTGGAGAGCGAGGCGGGGCAGTGAGGGACAGCGCGGATCGACCGGACGAAGCGGGCTGCCGGCGCCCTCGGAAAGGCTCGGATTCCTCGACGGGCGAGACCCGTGGTTCGCCCGGCAAGGTGGCTCGGCGAAGCGGACATGGAGACGGGAGCGTCATGCTCGACAGAGTCCTCGCCTCACGAAGGGAAATCTCCAATCCTCAATTGCCCGTTGAAGCCCGCCCCCGCTTCCGCTAAGAAGCCGTGACTTGCCGGTTCACCGGCTGGTTCGTTTTCCGGACCCTTCGTCCTGAAAGCACCCGTAGCTCAGCTGGATAGAGCGCTGCCCTCCGAAGGCAGAGGTCACAGGTTCGAATCCTGTCGGGTGCGCCACGTTCCGCCGACAGCCGCACAATATATCTTATATTCTGATTTAAGATCAACCGGATGGCGGTATGGGCCAGGGCTGCGAACTCGGGTTAACGCGCTTTGGGGATTGCGGCTGATCTGATTCCATGGGGGTCCCATGATTCGGAGC
>NZ_JAIUGQ010000042.1:0-55137 GCF_020164715.1 Mesorhizobium sp. ESP7-2 | reverse complement strand
GTGGGGAAGGGGTGATGGGTGGAAGTCGTTCCGACGCGGTATGCGGAACCATCACTGCTTGAAGCAGTGCTCGCGGTGCCATTGCAGGAAATGAGGATGAGGACGTTCAAGCTGTCGACGGGGTGTAAGCGCCCGGCCTGACTTGTTGACGAACGCCCTTACGCTCTCAGGATCATTGACCTGTCGTGAAATCAGGATTTCCAGATCATCATTTAGGCCGATCAATCCGCGATCGAACATCCAATGCGCTGTGCCGGAGAGTGCAATGCCGTTGCTGACAATATCTGGCCCGCTCGCTTCGACAGGTCGAATATGGGCTGCGGCAACCTCCGCACGGCCACGACCGTTTATCAGCTTAAGTCCCGTGATCGCACAGCGTTCGTCATAAGCGCGCAAAACGATGCGGCGGAAAATGCGGTCCCGTACAATCCTTGATCCGACATAAGCGACACGGTCGCGGCTCTGCTCGAACTGGAATGGAACCTGCTCCTCTTCAAACTCAAAACCGATCTCATCGACACGCGGCAGGAGCGGCTCGTTCTCGTTCAATCCAAGATCGACAATTCGGTTGAAATCGCTCGGGCTGAGCGGACGAACCGCCGATTGGGCGCGACCAGAAATCTGCCCTTCATCATTGAGCAACCCTCGCTCTACGAGCCCATCCATCCCGCTGAACGGAACCGGATTGACGAAATCGAGGTAACTTCCCGGTTCGATGAGAGCGAGGTACATGCCCTGAATCGCAGGATCACGGATGACCTGCTGCACCTTGGCCATGGCGAAATAGCCCCGAGTCTCCGCGATCTTCCGAGGCTCGTAGTAGATGATCCAGCCACCGACGCATGCCTCGACGCGACGCAGATACTGGCTTGGGAACTGATATTGCTCCGCCGGGCTGTCGTCGTAGATCGAATCTGAGCGATGAATAAAAACCCCGAATCCCATGGTCGTCTAATACTAAAGTTTTTGAAGGTATGCATTTCTTTGAATCTGCGGATTTACCGTTCGGCGAATGGGCTGTTACCTGTTCAGCCCACCCTTACCCATAACACCCCCGCTCCACCGCCAACCTCCGTACCAGCGCCAGCACCCCATCGATAGCCGGCGTCGGCTTGCCCGTCAGCCGCCCAAGCTCCTGCACCGCGCCCACCAGCGCGTCGATCTCCATTGGCCGCCCGCGTTCCAAATCTTGCAGCATCGAGGTCTTGTGTTCGCCGACGTCGCCGGCGCCCTTGATGCGGCGGTCGACGTCTATGGGGAAGCGAACGCCGAGGCTTTCGCCGATCGCCTGCGCTTCCAGCATCATGGTGCGGGCGAGCGTGCGGGTGCCCTCGTCGGCGACGATCGCGGCCAGCGTGCTGCCGGTCAGCGCCGAAATCGGGTTGAAAGAGAGGTTGCCCCAGAGTTTTATCCAGATCTCTGCGCGTATGTCGTCGCGCACCGGCGCCTGCAGCCCGGCCTTGACCATCTCCCCGGCCAGCAGCGTGGCCCGTTCGCTCTTCTCGCCCGAGGGTTCGCCGAGCGAGAAGCGCCTGCCCTCGACATGGCGGATCAAGCCGGGCGCGTCGACCTCGACGGCGGGGTAGACCACCGCGCCGATGACGCGCCGCGGGCCGAGCCGGTCCCATATCGTGCCGCCGGGGTCGACCTGATGCAGCCTGGTGCCTTCGAGCGCGCCGCCTGCCTTGTAGAAATACCACCACGGCACGCCGTTCTGCATGGTGACGACCGATGTGTGGTCCCCAAGCAGCGGCGCGATCTGGTCGAGCGCGGGCGCGACGGAATGCGCCTTCAGCGCCAGCACGACATAATCCTGCGCGCCGAGGTCTTCGGCCTTGGCAGCGGAGCGGACGGGGGCGCTCGTCTCCTTGCCGTCCTCGATCAGGCGCAGGCCATTTGCCTTGATCGCTTCGAGATGCGCGCCGCGGGCGACGATCGACAGGTCGGTCCGGCCGGCGATGGCCAGCTTGGCCGCGAGATAGCCGCCGATGGCGCCGGCGCCGAAGATGGTGATCTTCATCGTTAGAGCCCGAGCTTGGCGGCGAGACCGATGCGCTGCAGCTTGCCGGTCGCACCCTTGGGGATCTCGTCCAGGATCAGCACCTTGCGCGGCACCTTGAAGTCGGCGAGCCGGGTCGCGGCGTGGGCGCGGATATCGCCCTCGGTGGCGCTCATGCCTTCGCGCAGCACCACGGCCGCCGCCACCTCCTCGCCGAGCTTGTCGTGCGGCATGGCGAAGGTGACGACCTGCGCCACCGCCGGATGGTCCATCAGCACATCGTCGACCTCGAGCGGCGAGATCTTTTCGCCGCCGCGATTGATGATTTCCTTCAGCCGTCCGGTGACCCTGAGATAGCCGTCATCGTCGAGCACGCCCTGGTCGCCGGTGTGGAACCAGCCATGCGCGAAGGCCGTGGCGTTGGCGTCCTGGTTCTTCTCGTAGCCTGACGTGACATTGGGGCCGCGAATGACGATCTCGCCCGTCTCGCCGGCCTGCACCAGCCGCCCGTCCGGCGCCATGACCGCCACTTCCGGCCCGCCCGCCGCACCGACGCTGCCCGGCTTGCGCAGGCCCGGCGGCAGCCGGTTCGACGCCATCTGGTGCGCGGCCTCGGTCATGCCGTAGGATTCGATGACCGGGCAGCCGAAGGTCGCTTCGAGTTCGGTCATCACCTGCGCCGGCAGCGATGCCGAGGACGAGCGGATGAAGCGCAGGCGTGCCGCCGCCAGCGCTTCGGCATTGCGCGCAGCGCGCGCCAGGATCGCCTGGTGCATGGTCGGCACGGCCGTGTACCAGCTTGGTTTGGCGTCGCCCAGCCACTGGAAGAAGCGCAGCGCGTTGAAGCCCGGCGTGCAGTAGATGCTGCCGCCCGAGGCCAGTGACGACAGCACCGCAGCGATCAGCCCATGAATGTGGAACAGCGGCATGATGTTGAGGCAGCGGTCATTGGCCGTCAGGCCAAGCGTCGCGCCGATATGGCGGGCGGACGCCGCGACATTGGCCTGGCTGAGCGGCACCAGCTTGGGGCGTGAGGTGGTCCCGGAGGTGTGCAGCAGCAGTGCGATATCGTCATCTCCCGCCATGGCGGCCGCCGCTTGCGGGCCGACCGCCGCGCCCTCGATGGTGAAGCTGCCGGCAGGGGCATCCGGCGCCACGATGAGCCGCAGCACGCCGATGCCGAGGCGTTCCGCAACGGTCACCGCTGGCCCCGCCTCGTTTTCCGCGACAAGGATCGCCTTGGCGCCGATGTCGGTCAGGTAGAAATCGAGTTCGTCGGCCCGGTAGGCCGGATTGAGCGGCGCCGTCGAGGCTGTGGCCGCGACCGCGATGAAGGCCGTCGCCATCTCCGGCCCGTTCGGCAGCACGATCGCCACCCGGTCGCCCCGGCCGATGCCGAGCGCGTGGAGCTGCGTGGCCGTGGTCGTGATCAGCGCGCGCAGGCCGCCATGGGTGAGCGTGGGTCTGTCGGGTGCCAGGATGGCAGGCGCATCGTCGGCGCCGGCGACGAGGCGGCGGGAGAGGTTTGGATGATTTTGGGTCATGATCACCGGCTATGTTTCATGTGACTGCTTATGAAAGTCCAGCGCGCCAATTTTTCTATGTTGGCGCCGCCCCTCATTACCCTGCCGGGCATTTCTCCCCGTATAGTGACGGGGAGAAAGGGGCTGTTGTCGATGGTTTCGCCAACTGCCGGCGTTGCCAAGAAAGCGCCGAGGGACCGGCGCGCCCCTCTCCCCGTCACTATACGGGGAGAGGATGCCGGCAGGCAGGTGAGGGGCAGCGCCAGCGCCTGAAAAGTAGCGACCAGCGCCACACCTGCCCATCTGCGCCTCGCCACCGCCTTGCCCATCCCCTCAATACCCCAGCGCCATCCCATCCTTGCGGGGGTCCGATGCCCCCGTCAGCGTTCCCTTTTCCCAGTCGATCAGCACCGCCTGGCCGCCGCCGAGCGGGTGGTGCGGCTCGGTGATGGTGTGGCCGCGCCGGCGCAGGCCTTCGACCGCGCCGGCAGGCACGTTGCGCTCGGCTTCCACCATGCCATCATTGTAGAACACGCGCGGCGCGTCGAGCGCCTGCTGCGGGTCCATGCCGAAATCGATCATGTTGGTCAAAAGGTGGACATGGCCGAACGGCTGGTAGCCGCCGCCCATGACGCCGAACGGCATCACCACGCGGCCGTTTTTGGTCGCCATGCCGGGCATGATCGTGTGCATCGGCCGCTTGCCGGGCGCGATCGCGTTGGGGTGCGCCGCGTCGAGGCGGAAGCTCGAGCCGCGGTTCTGCAGCACGACGCCGGTCTTCGGGCCGACGACGCCGCTGCCGAACGAATAATAGGTCGAGTTGATGAACGAGACCGCGTTGCGGTCTCGGTCGACAACCGAGATGTAGACGGTGTCGCTGCCGGGCAGCTGGACATCCGGAAGATGGGTCATGGCGCGCTCGCGGTCGATCTCGGTGCGCAGCCGATCGGCATAGGCGGCCGACAGGAGCTCCCTCACCGGCACCGGGACACGGTCCTGGTCGCCGACGAAACGATCGCGGTCGCGATAGGCCAGCCGCCCGGCTTCGATCTCCAGGTGCAGGCGCTCGGCGCCGTTCGGGTCGAGCTCGCCGAGCCTGAAGCCCGACAGCACATTCAGCATCAAGAGCGCCGTCAGGCCCTGGTTGTTCGGCGGCATCTGGTGGATCTCGTAGCCGCCATAGCTGACGCTGACCGGCGCCACGTAGTCGCCCCTGGTCGCGGCGAAATCCTCATGCGAATGCAGTCCGCCCAATTCCTTGAGCCGGCGCACCATGTCGTCGGCGACAGCACCCTCGTAGAATCCGGCGCGGCCCTGTTTGGCGATCACCCGCAACGTCGCGGCCAACTCCGGCTGCCGGTGCACGTCGCCGGCCTTCGGCACGGTGCCGCCCGGCAAGAAGATGCGCGCGCAATGTTCGTCGGCGGCAAGATCGATTTCCGGGTCGGCCCAGTCGAGGGCGACGCGGTCGTGCACGACATAGCCGTTCTCGGCATAGTGGATCGCCGGCGCCAGCACTTCCGTCAGGCTCTTGCTGCCATGGTCCTCCAGCAGCCGGCACCAGGCGTCGATGGCGCCTGGCACGGTGACGGGATGCGGCCCTTGGAGCGGGATGCGGTCGAAACCCTTTTCCAGATACCAGTCGACGGTCGCGGCCGCCGGCGCCCGGCCGGAGCCGTTGAAAGCCAGCACCTCGCTTTGTCCGTTGGGGCAATAGAGGACAAAGCAATCGCCGCCTATCCCGGTCGATTGCGGCTCGACCACGCCCTGCACGGCGGCCGCGCAGATGGCGGCATCCATGGCATTGCCGCCGGCGCGCAGCATCTCGATGGCCGCCAGCGTCGAAAGCGGATGCGATGTCGCGGCGATCGCTTCCGTGGCACGAACCGGCGAGCGGCCGGGAAATTGGAAATCACGCATTTTGGTCTGGATATCCTTGAGGCACTTGAAGCGAATGGGTCCGATGAAATCAATGCCGCCGGCCGAAGATCTGCGCCAGCGACAACAGCAGGACCGACAGCACGATCAGGCAGGTCGAGATGGCGGCGATGGTCGGGTCGATCTGGTCGCGCAGCGCGTTGAACATGCGGCGCGTTAAGGTCGTCGTCTCGCCGCCCGAGATGAACAGCGAGACGACAACTTCGTCGAAGGAGGTGATGAAGGCAAACAGCGCGCCCGAGACGATCGAGAAGCGGATCTGCGGCATCGTCACCTGCCAGAAGGCAGCGACACGCCCCGCGCCCAGGCTGCGCGCCACCCGCTCCTGGTTCATGTCGTAGGAGCGCAGGCCCGACAGCACCGTCAGCACCACCAGCGGCAGCGCCTGCACCGTATGCGCGATGACCAGGCCGGTCAGCGTGTTGTTGAGGCCGATGCGCGCATAGAGGAAGAAGGTGCCGATGCCGACCAGGATCACCGGGATGATCAGCGACGCCGTGAGCAGCGCGTTGATGGCGCCGTTGAAGCGCAGCGTGCCCCGGTTGATCGCATAGGCCGCGGCGGTGCCGAGCGGCGTCGCCACCAGCGCGGTCATGACAGCGACCTTCACCGACACGATGGTGGCGTCACGCCATTCCAGCGACTGGAAATAGCTTTCGTACCAGCGCAGCGACCATTGCTGCGGCGGGAACTGCAGCAGCGTCGAATCCGAAAACGACATGATGACTATGATGACCGACGGCGCGATCAGGAACAACAGCACGAGGCCGCCGAGGCCATAGAGCCACAGGCGTTGCCGGTGCGAGATCGGCAGGCCGATATCTTCGCTCATCGCGAACTCCATACGCCGGTGGCGCGCGCGCCGAGCAGCCATTGGAACAGGCCGAGAAGCGCCAGTGTGACCACCAGCAGCACCACGCCGAGTGCGGCGCCCGCACCCCAGTTGGAATAGAGGCTCGTGGTCTGTTCCATGCGCATTGCCCACATCACCACCTTGCCGCCGCCCATCAGCGCCGGCGTGACGAAGAAGCCGAGGCAGAGCACGAAGACCATGACCACGCCGGACGCAAGGCCGGGCAGCGACAGTGGAAAGAAGATCTGCCGGAAGGTCGCGGCAGGGCCGGCGCCGAGATTCATGCCGGCGCGCAGGCAGTCGGTGTCGATCGTCTTCATCGAAGCGTAGAGCGGCAAAACGAGGAACGGCAGCAATATGTGCGTCATGCCGATGACCACGCCGGAAAGATTGTTGGCGAGCGACAGCGGCTGGCTGATCACGCCGAGGTCGATCAGCCAGTTGTTGATCAGGCCCTTGCGCTGCAGGATCACCAGCCAGGCATAGGTGCGCACCAGCACCGAGGTCCAGAACGGCAGGATGACGAAGATCAGGCAGATCGACGCCGCCCGGCGCGGCAGCTGCGACAGCATGTAGGCCAGGGGATAGCCCAGCAGCACGCAGGCGCCGGTGACGATGAAGGCGACCTTGAAGGTGGTGATGAAGGTCTTGATGTAGGAGGCCTGCTCGAAAAAGCGCGCGTAATTGGCGGCGCTGAAGGCACCGGTCTCGTCGAACAGCGACAGCCAGAACAGCCAGCCGATCGGCACGATGATGATGGCGCAGACAAGGAACAGGCTCGGCGTCAAAAGCGCCAGCAGCCGCAGCGACTCGCGCCGCGCATCCGCGCGCAGCGCCTGCGCATTTAGGTCCTGCCCCGCCGGGCCGGCAATCTCGTCTAGCAGGGCGGATTGCGCGCTCATCCCTCGGCCGCCACCAGGATCGTGTCCTTCGCATCGAGGCCGAGCGTGATCGGCTGGCCGGGAGCCGGCAGCCTTGCCAGCACGTCGCTGCGGCAATAGTCGCGCAGCGTCAGCTGGCGGCCGTCGCTCAGGCTGGCGTAGCAGACGAAACTGTCGCCCTGGTAGATGATGTCGCTGACTGTCGCATCGAGCACATTGATGCCGGTCGACGGCTCGCTTGCCGTGACCAGCCGCAGCTTCTCCGGTCGCACCACCATCAGATGCGGACCCCCCGGCGGTGTCGGTGCGCCGGTCTGGATCAGCCTGTCCTGGTACCAGACCGACCCGTTGCGGCTTTCGACCGGGATGAAATTCGATTCGCCGATGAAGCCGGCTACGAATTGCGTCTTCGGCGCGGCATAGAGGGTTTCGGGCTTGTCGAGCTGTTCGATGCGGCCGCCGTTCATCACCGCGATGCGGTCCGACATGGTGATGGCTTCGCGCTGGTCGTGCGTGACATAGACCGTGGTCATGCCAAGACGGCGATGAAGCGCGCGCAATTCGATCTGCATATGCTCGCGCAGGCCCTTGTCGAGCGCCGACAGCGGTTCGTCCATCAAGACGATGCGCGGCTCGAAGACGATGGCGCGCGCCAGTGCCACGCGTTGGCGCTGGCCACCGGAAAGCTGGTCGACGCGGCGCTCGCCCAGGCCCTGCAGCTTCACCAGTTCCAGCGCCTTCTCCACCCGCTGCGCCGTCTCGACGGCCGCGACGCCGCGCTGCTTCAGCGGAAAGGCGATGTTGTGGAAGACATTCATATGCGGAAACAGCGCATAGTTCTGGAACACCATGCCGATGTTGCGCCTGTGCGGCGGCGTGGTGATGATCTCGTCGCCGCCGACGTTGATGCTCCCGCCATTGGCTCTGACGAAACCGGCCAGGATCATCAGCAGCGTCGTCTTTCCCGATCCGGAGGGGCCGAGCAGCGTCAGGAACTCGCCGGCCTCGACATCGAGGTTGAGGTCGCGCAGCACCGGCACGCTGCCAAATCGTTTCTCGATCCGGCGCATGCTGATCGGCAGCGCGGATGGTGCAATGGACAAGATCGTTTTCTCCCGGGCACAGACTGAAGGAGCAGGGCGGCGTTTGCGCCGCCCGCAATGTCAGGGTTCCGGCCTATTGCTGGATCAGGTTGTTGAACTTTTCCGTCGCCTCGACGAGGGTGTCGCGCCAGAACCCGGCGTCCTGCAACACCTGCTTCTTGACGTTCTCCGGCGCCGAGTTGATGTCTTTGATCCGTTCCGGCGGGATCTTGCCGGTCTCGAAAGCCTTCTCGTTGACCGGCCCATTGTCGACATAGAGCGGCAGATTGGCCTGCAGCTGCGGGCTGACGAACATGGCCAGCGCCTTCATCGCCGCTTCCTTGTTCTTGGCGCCCTTGGGGATGACCATGCAGTCGGCGGTGAGCACGCCCTGGTCGAAGGAGAAGCTGACCGGCGCGCCTGCCTTTTTCAGGGTGCCGGCGCGTCCATTCCAGATGCTCGCCATGTCGACTTCGCCATCCTTCACCAGCTGCATGGCCTGGGCGCCCGACGTCCACCAGGCATCGACATGGCCGCGGATCTTGTCGACCGATTTCAGCGCCCCGTCGATGTCGACGGGATAGACCTTGTCGATCGGCAGGCCGGAGGCGAGCGCGGCGACGCTCAGCGTCTCCGTTGCCTGGCTGCTGCTCAGCGCGCGCCGTCCCGGGAATTTTTCGATGTTCCAGAAGTCGGCCCAGGTCTTCGGGCCCTTGTCGCCGAAGACGTCGGTCCGGTAGATCAGCACGACGGAGGTGTAGGAAATGCCGACCCAGTCGTCATGCACCAGCTTCGGGTTGATGCCGCTCTTGTCGATGACGCCGTAATCCAGCTTCTCGAACAGGCCTTCCTTCGAGCCGCGCGCGCATTCGTCGGCGCCGAGCTCTGTGATGTCCCATTTCACGGCATTGCCGGTCACCTGCAGGCGCACGTCGTCGAGGCCGTTGGTGGTGTCTTCCTTGATGGTGATGCCGAGCGCATCGGCGGTCGGCTTGAAGAAGGCCTTGGTCTCGGCCTCCTGGTAGGTGCCGCCCCACGAGGCGACGGTGATCGTGTCGGCGGCGACGGCGGGCACTGCCACGGAGGCAATGAGGCCGGCTATCGCGAAAGTTCTAAAGCTGGTGGTCCTGTTCATTTCGGTTCTCCAACCGGTGTTCCCATTTGTTTTTGATTTAGCATGCGATTTTGTATACAATTTCGAATGTAGCCGAGAGATCGGTGTTGTCAACTGCGATGGGCGCGATCAGTTGGACGGTGGGGACGGCGCCGCAGGGCGTGGCAAATTGGGCCGACTGCGACTACAAACGAGGCAATGCCTGGCCAAAGCGGCCGGAGAACTGGGAACGGAACTTGGCCAAGGAAACCAAAAACACCCTGCGCGACTCGGTCTATTCCGCGCTCAAGGCGATGATCGTGACCGGCCAGATTCCGCCGGGCTCGCGCGTCACCGAGAGCGACATCGCGGCGAAACTCAATGTCAGCCGCACGCCCGTGCGCGAAGCCTTCAATCGGCTGGAGCGCGACGGGCTGGTCACCGGCCGGCCGCGCCAGGGCTATGCCGTCACCGAATTCGACATCAACATGTTCCGCGAGGCCTTCGACATCCGTGAACTGCTCGACGGCCATGCGACCGAACTCGCGGCCACAGCGGCGACCGAGAAGGACAAGGCGCGGCTGCGCGCCATGCTGGCCGAATGCGAGCGGCTGGCCGCCATTCCCGATCGCACCACGCGCGAAAAATTCCAGGAGCTGGAAGTCGGCATCGACCTGCACCGCGTCATTGCCGAAATCAGCGGCAATGCGATGCTGCACGGCATGCTGTGCAGCATCCTCGACAAGTGCCAGCATTATGTCTGGACCGAACTGTTGTGGCTCGACGAATGGAAGATCGCCCGCGACGAGCATGCCGAGATCGTCGAGGCGATTTGCGCCAGCGACGCCGTCAAGGCCGGCGCCCTGGCCCGCGCCCATGTCCGCGGCTCCCGCGAGAACGTGTTGCGCCTGCTGCAGGCGAAATCGGACTATCAGAGTTTTCTGGCCAAGGCGTCCTGAGCGGGACGGCCATTCGCCCCTACCAGGTCCAGCCGCCCTTTCCGAGCGTGGCCACCGCGTCGACGATCCGGGTGAAGCTGGCGCGGGCGCGGCCGACGCTGTGCCGGGCCCTGAGGTAGCCGTGCACTAGGCCGGGCTCCTCGAACCAGGCGGCGCGTCCCCCTGCCGCGACGATGCGGTCGCGATAAGCCTCGCCATCGGATGACAGCGGGTCGCACTCGGCGGTCATCAGCACGGTCGGCGGCAGGTTGGCGAAATCGGCATCGGCCAGCGGCGACAGCGTGATGTCACCGGTCTGGTCCACGCCCCCGGTGCGGATGTGCATGTAGAATTCGAGGTCGCGCACCGTCAGCATCGGCGCTTCGGCATGCCTCACATAGGAGCCGCGCGAGCGATCGCCGCCGAGACCGGGATAGATCAGCACCTGGCCGATCGGCTTCTTCGCATGGCCACGCGTCGCGTGTGCAACGGCGGCGCAAAAATTGCCGCCGGCGCTGTCGCCGCACAGCATCACCGGACGGTCGTAGGTCCGGGCGGCCCATTCGAAGGCGGTCATCGCATCGTCGAAAGCGGCTGGATGCAGATGCTCCGGAGCCAGCCGGTAATCGACCGAGACCACCTCATGACCGGTGCGGCCGCAAAGCTCGGCGCAGACATCGTCATGGCTGTCCAGCCCGCCGAGGATGAAGCCACCGCCATGGATATAGAGCACCATGGCGGCATGGTCCGGCGTCGCGTTGCGATAGGTGCGGATTGGCATGTTGTTGGCGGGTGTGGTGATCGCGGTCGTCTCGGCTGCCACGCCTTGCGGATAGCCGGCAAAGAACTCGCGGCACATGCGGTCATAGATCTCGCGCTGCTGGGCAATCGTGTAGTCGATCGTATCGGGCGGATAGTAGGAGTTGGTCCGCTCGATGAAGGCCCAGGTCTCGGCGTCGATGAGGGTTTTGTAGTCGGTCATGAAGGGAGACCGAACTGCAACGAATGCGCCCAGGCGCCCCCCTCTGGCCTGCCGGCCATCTCCCCCTCTAGGGGGGAGATCGGATGTCGTCTCGGCTTTCGCCAATCTTCAACGTTCGAGGAAAGGCGGCGCTGTTGAAGTTGCCAATCTCCTCCCTTGCGGGGGGTGAGGAGTGGTCCGCGAAGCGGACGGAAAGCCAATTGCTTGGCTTTCCGAATGACGAACGCCCGGAGCGACAGCGAAGGGCCGGGTCCGGCAGGACAGAGGGGGGTGCCTGGCGCGATCATCTCCAGTGTCACTTCCCCTTCCACACCGGCTCGCGTTTCTCCGCGAAAGCACGGAACCCTTCCATACCGTCCTCCGATCCATAGAGCGCATCGACCGTCGGCAACTGCCGGCGCGTCACCTTGTTCATCGCCTCCTGGAAGGTCAGCGATTCTGCCACCCGCGCCGTCTCCTTGATCGCTGCGAACACCAGCGGCGGGCCGCTGGCGAGCAGGCGGGCGATCTCCCAGACGCGGTCCTCGAGCTTTTCCTTGGGCAGCACCTCGTTGACCAGGCCCCAGCGATGCGCCTCGGCGACATCCATCCAGCGGCCGGTGAGCAACAGGTCCATGGCGACATGATAGGGGATGCGCTTTGGCAGCTTGATCGTCGCGGCGTCGGCGAGCGTGCCGGCGCGGATTTCGGGCAGCGCGAAGGAGGAATGATCGGAGGCGTAGATGAGGTCGCACGACAGCGCCAGCTCGAAGCCGCCGCCCACCGCCATGCCGTTGACGCAGGCGATGACCGGCTTGTTAAGGTCGCGCAGTTCCTGCAGGCCGGCGAAGCCGCCGACGCCATAGTCGCCGTCGACCGCGTCGCCGCTGGCGGCGGCCTTCAGGTCCCAGCCGGCGCAGAAGAACTTGTCGCCCGCGGTCTTGACGATGGCGACGCGCAACTCCGGATTGTCGCGGAACGCCTTGAACGTATCGCCCATCAGCCGCGATGTCTTCAGGTCGATCGCATTGGCCTTGGGGCGGTCGAGCGTGACCTCGAGAATCGAGCCTTCGCGGCGGGTCGAAATGACATCAGACATTCTTGTTTTCTCCCAGCACCAGCAGCGCGTCGGCGATCCAGGCGCCCTTTCCCTCGGTGCAGACGATCAGCGGATTGATGTCGAGTTCCTCGATCTCGCCGGCATTCTCCTGCACGAAGCCGGCAATGCCGGCGATGGCGTCGATGGCGGCCTGGACATCGGCCTTCGGCCGGCCGCGATAGCCTTCGAGCAGCGGGAACAGTTTCAGCCCGCGCAGCGCCGCCTCGATGTCGTCCCGGGTCGCCGGCAGCATCAGCGTGACGCTGTCGCGCAGCAACTCGACCAGCACGCCGCCGGTGCCCAGCGTCATGACAGCGCCGAACATCGGGTCGCGGGTGAAGCCGACGATCAGTTCGGCAACGCCGTCGCGCACCATGCGCTCGACATAGAGCCCGGTGCCGAGCGGCAAGAGGTCATGCGCCGCCGTGCTGACCGATTCGGCGTCCTTGAGGGTGAGCCTGACGGCGCCGACCTCGGACTTGTGAGTGACGCCAAGGGCTTTCAGGGCGACGGGGAAGCCGAGCGCCATGGACGAGATCACCGCCTCGACCGCATTGCCGGCCCGCTCGCCTTTCGGCACGGGAAGCCCGGCCTTGATCAGCCGCGCCTTGGCTTCGGCTTCGTCAGGCGTAACGCGCGGCGCATCGGATGCGCCGGCAGCCCTCGTATCCACTGGCTGCGCCTGCGGTTCGCGCCAGGCCCAGCCGATGAAGGCCGCCGCCTGCGCGGCGTCCATCGCCTCGGAAATGCCGAACAGCGGCACCATGCCCCGCGCCATCAACTCGGCGGTGTATTCCTCCGGCAGGTTCTCCGGCAGCGAGGAAACGATCGCGCCATGCGCATTGTTGGTCTTCAGCGCCGATTCGAAGGCGCGCAGCGTCGCCCACCAGTCGGTCACCGTGCAGCGGTCGGGGCGCGGAAAATCGAGCACCAGCATGTTGAGGTCGAAGCCGCCCGACACCATGGCGGTGAAGGTGGCGGTCATCGCCGGCTCGTTGTTCCAAATGAAGGTGTGGTAGTCGAGCGGGTTGGCCACCGCGACCAGCGGCCCGAGCGTCGATTTGACATGGGCGCGATGGGTGTCCGTCAGCACCGGGAAGTTGACCCAGCGCCCTTCGGCGCTGTCGGCCATGACCGATGCCTCGCCGCCCGAACAGCTCATCGATGAGAGACGATAGCCAGGCAGCGGGCCGGTGATGTGCAGCAGCTTCAGCGCCTCGATGAAGGCGGGGATGGAATCGACACGCGCAATGCCGAGCCGCCTCAGGAAGGCGCCCGAGGCCGCGTCCGAGCCGGCAAGCGAGGCGGTGTGCGAGACGGTCGCCTGCCGCGCCTGTTCGGAGCGGCCGACCTTCATGGCGATGATCGGTTTCTTCAGCTCCCGCGCCCTGGCCGCCAGACGCTCGAAGCCGGCTACCGAATCGAAGGCCTCGATGTGCAGTCCAAGCGACGTCACGCGTTCGTCCTCGATCAGGCCGAGCGCCATTTCGGACAGGCCGGTCTGCGCCTGATTGCCGGCGGTCATCAGGAAGGCGATCGGCAGGCCGCGCTTCTGCATCGTCATGTTGATGGCGATGTTGGAGGACTGGGTGATGATGGCGACGCCCTTGCCGCCCTCGTCCAGCCTGATGCCGCCATGCTGGTCGGGCCACAAAAGCGCACCGTCGGCATAGTTGATCAGGCCGTAGCAATTCGGTCCGATGATCGGCATCTGGCCGGCAGCGGCGACCAGTTCGGCCTGCAGCCGTTCCCCGTCCTCGTCATAGGCTTCGGTTTCGAGGAAGCCGGCGGCAAAGCAGACGGCGCCGCCGGCGCCGCGCTCGGCGAGCGCCTTGATCACCTCGATGGTCAGGTGCCGGTTGACACCGACAAAGGCGGCGTCCGGCGCGCCGGGCAGATCCGTGACCGACCGGTAGGCCTTGCGTCCGGCAACCTCGTCCTTGGTCGGGTGCACAGGCCAGATCTCGCCGGCAAAACCCATCTTGATCGATTGCGCCACGACGGCGGCGGCCTGCACGCCGCCGAACACGGCGATCGATTTCGGGCGCAGGAGACGTTCGAGTTTATGCATGGTCATCTTTTCGTTTGAGCGCGATCTCAGGACAAACGATCTCGTTTGCCCGACAAAACCGGATGCCGGCTTTGGCTATCATGCTCTAAGCGCCGAACGGACGCAGCAGCGCCCGCGAAATAATATGTCGCTGAATCTCCGAAGTGCCTTCCCAGATGCGCTCGACGCGGGCATCGCGCCAGATGCGTTCCAGCGGCAGGTCGTCCATCAGCCCCATGCCGCCATGGATCTGGATCGCCTCGTCGGCAACGAAGGCGAGCATTTCGGTGGCCTTCAGCTTGGCCATGGCCATGTCCTGGTCGGTGACGGTGCCCTGATCGTACTTCCAGCCGGCTTCGAACACCATTAGGTCGGCGGCCTTGAGTTCCGTCGCCATGTCGGCGAGCTTGAACGACACGCCCTGGAACTTGCCGATCTGTTGGCCGAACTGCTGGCGCTGCGCGGCGTATTCGACGGCATGGCCAAGCGCCCGCTCGGCGCGGCCGAGGCAGGTGGCGCCGACCTGCAGGCGCGTGGCGCCGAGCCAGGAATTGGCGACGTCGAACCCCTTGTGCACTTCGCCCAGAACCTGGGATGCCGGCAGGCGGCAGTCGTCGAATTCGAGGATGGCGTTGGTGTAGCCGCGATGCGAGACGTTGCGATAGCCGTCGCGCACCGTGAAGCCCTTGGTGCCCTTGTCGACGAAGAACGCGGTGATCTTCTTGCGTTTTCCACGCGGCGAATCCTCTTCGCCCGAAGCCATGAAGACGATGGCGAAATCGGCGAGATCGGCGTGCGAGATAAAATGCTTGGTGCCGTTCAGCACCCAGTCGTCGCCGTCCTGCACGGCGGTCGCCTTCATGCCGCGCAGGTCGGAGCCGGCGCCTGGCTCCGTCATCGCCAGGCAGTCCCACTTCTCGCCACGGATGCAGGGGAAAAGATACTTTTCGCGCTGCTCCGGCGTGCCGGCGAGCAGGATGTTGGAGGGGCGGGCAACGCAGGTCCAGTGCAGCGCGTAATTGGCGCGGCCGAGCTCCTTTTCGTAGAGCAGCCAGGTCACCGTATCGAGCCCCGCGCCGCCGACATCGGCCGGCATGTTGGCCGCATAAAGTCCGGCCTCGATCGCCTTCGCCTTGATCTCCTCGATCAGCTCGCGGCGCAGCACGCCCGTGCGCTCGACCTCGCGTTCATGCGGATAGAGCTCGTTCTCGACGAAGGCGCGCGTCGTCTCGACAATGAGCTTCTGCTCTTCCGAAAGACCGAAATCCATGGTCTCAGCCCTTCTTCTTTTTCTTCGGCTTTTCGGCTTTCCTCACCGGCTTGGCGGCCCTGGCCTTTTCCGCCGCCTTTGAAGCCACGGGCTTCTTCGCCGCCAGCTTGGCGAGTTGCTTCGTATAGTCCTTGTGCAGCGCGCCGGCGCCCCAGCCCTTGCCCTTGTTCTGCTTCGACAGCGCATCCATGATCGCGACGAGATTGTCGTCGCGGATCTTTTCCAGCTCGCGGATCGACAGGCCGTGCGCCTGGTCGTCCGACTGGGTGGCGATCAGGTCGACCAACTCGTCGTTGAACTCCGGCACGTCCATCAGCTTGGTCCACGGCCATTTCAGGCAGGGTCCGAACTGCGCCATGAAGTGGCGCATGCCGGCTTCGCCGCCGGCGACGCGGTAGACCTGGAACATGCCCATCTGCGCCCAGCGCAGGCCGAAACCATAGCGCATGATGTCGTCGAGTTCCTCGACCGTGCAGATGCCGTCCTTGATCAGCCATAGCGCCTCGCGCCAGGCGGCTTCGAGCAGGCGGTCGCCGACGAAGGCCTCGATCTCCTTGCGGATGACGACCGGCTTCATGCCGATCGAGGCGTAGATTTCCTTGGCGACCTCGATTGCCTCGGGGAAGGTCTGGTCGCCACCGACGATCTCGACCAGCGGCAGCAGATAGACCGGGTTGAACGGATGGCCGACGACCAGCCGCTCCGGATGCTTCTTCATCGCCACCTGCATGTCGGTCGGCTTGATGCCGGAGGTCGAGGAGCCGACAATGGCGTTGGCCGGCGCGTGGGTGTCGATCTCGGCCAGCACCTTGTGCTTGAGGTCGAGCCGTTCCGGCACGCTTTCCTGGATGAAATCGGCATCGGCCACCGCTTCGGCGATCGTCTTGGCGAAGGTCAGCTTGCCCTCTTTGGGCAGACCGCCGGGAACCATCTGCTTGTAGGCGCGGCGTGCGCCCTTCATCACTTCCGAGACCTTGCGCGAGGCCTCCGGGTCGGGATCGAAGATCGAGACGTCGATGCCGTTCAAGAGCAGCCGCGCGACCCAGCCGGCGCCGATGACGCCGCCGCCAATGGCGGCCGCCTTGTTGATGATGCTCATTGAGAGGCTCCGGTTCTTTTGCTGGCTGTTTGGAGATCTGTGAGAGGTACACGCTCGCCGGCGCGGATGATCGCTGGATCGTAAGCGTTACGAGAAAAGACTTCGAGCACGAAGGGCCGGAAGAATTCGATCGGCAGCGTGTCATAGTCGGGATCGAAGCTCGACTGGTCCCAGCGCTCGCAAAACGCATCGCAATCGTCGAAATAGGCATGGCCGGCGAAGCGGTCGCGCGCATGGCGGTTGCCGCCGAGATGATGGGCGTAGTAGAGGCGCTGGAAATCGCCATGCTTCTCCACCACCCAGGTGCATTGCTCCCGCACGAAGGGCTTCAGGATCGACGCGGCGTATTCGTCATGATTGTAGGGCGCGTAGATGTCGCCGATGTCGTGCAGCAGCGCACAGGCGATCCAGTCGGTGTCGGCGCCATCGCGCCAGGCGCGCGTGGCTGCCTGCAGCGAATGGCCGAGCCGGGTAATCTTGTAGCCGGACAGGCCTTCGTCGAGCTGCACCAGCGCGTCGAGCAGCCGCTCGCCGGTCCTGGCCGCATAGTCGATTTCATGGGCGGTCAGGAACTCGTAGTCGTCCCTGTCGCCATCCTTCATCGCGGTGAATTTGACGGTAGCCATATCGACCCTCCCTGCGAATAATCTTCTTGTTTGAACATGATCTTATCCGAAAACCGGTTCCCACTTTTCGGGATCATGCTCATGCCGTTATCGGCGCTCGCTTGGTCAGGTTGAGCTTTTTGCGCACTTCTTCCGGTCCCAAAATCCTGGCGCCGAGATTGGTGACGATGGAGGCGGCGCGCTCGACCAGTTGCGCATTGGTCGCCAGCACGCCCTTGTCGAGCCACAGATTGTCCTCGAGCCCGACGCGGACATTGCCGCCGGCGAGCACCGCCGCCGCTACATAGGCCATCTGGTTGCGGCCGATCGCGAAGGCCGACCAGTTCCATGTCGAAGGCACGTTGTTGACCATCGCCATGAAGGTGTTGAGGTCGTCGGGCGCACCCCACGGCACGCCCATGCAGAGCTGCACCAGCGCGTCGGGGTTCAGCACCTTTTCCTCGACCAACTGCTTGGCGAACCAGAGATGCCCGGTGTCGAAAGCCTCGATCTCGGGCTTGACGCCGAGCGCCGTCATCATGCCGCCCATCGCACGCAGCATGCCGGGCGTGTTGGTCATGACATAGTCGGCTTCGGCGAAATTCATGGTGCCGCAGTCGAGCGTGCAGATTTCAGGCAGGCACTGGCGCACATGTTCCATGCGGTTGGTGGCGCCGCCCATGTCGGTGCCGTTTTCGTTGAGCGGCAGCGGCGCTTCCGGCGAGCCGAACACCATGTCGCCGCCCATGCCGGCGGTCAGGTTCAGAATGACGTCGACGTCCGCCGCGCGGATGCGCTCGGTCACTTCGCGATAGAGATGCACGTCGCGCCTGGGCTTGCCGGTTTCGGGGTCGCGCACATGGCAATGGACGATTGCAGCACCCGCCTTGGCCGCGTCGATCGCCGAATCGGCGATCTGCTTGGGCGAGCGCGGCACATGCGGGGAGCGATCCTGCGAGCCGCCGGATCCGGTCACGGCACAGGTAATGAAAACCTCACGGTTCATCGCGAGCGGCATGGAATGTTCCTCCCAATCAAACAGAGAGCGTAGCATTGCGCGACTTGCCGGAGACTGCTTTGCGCTTTACGAAGACGGCATGATAAAAAACGAAAAAACGACAATCTTTCGAGCCGAGCAGTCGCCGCTCAAGGTGACGCTACTGGTATTTTCCGGAGCGTCCATCATGTGCGTGGCATGCGCCGTCGATCCGTTGCGTGCCGCCAACCGTATCGCCGGTGAAACCCTGTTCGACTTCAAACTGGTTTCGGTGACCGGTGAGGCGCCGGTCACAACATGCGGCTTGCCCGTGGCGGTCAGCGGCCGGTTCGATGCGACGGAACCAACCGATGTCCTTGTCGTGGTCGCGGGCTTCGGTACGCAGAACTATGCCACGTCAGCCTTGCTTGCCGGCCTGCGCCGCGCGGCCCGGTCGGCCCGCGCCTGCGGCGGCGTCGAGGCAGGCACGTGGCTGGTGGCGCGTGCAGGCTTGCTGGAAGGACGCAGCGCCACCACCCATTGGGAGGACATGGAGGATTTTTCGTCCGCCTTTCCAGGCGTCGACGTGCGCCCCGATCGATATATCATCGATGGGCCGGTGTTCACCACGGGCGGTGCGTCCCCGACCCTGGACCTGATGTTGCATCTGATCCGCACTCGGCTCGGCATGGCGGTTGCGCTGGATGTGGCAAGTGCGTTCATCTACGATCAGGCGCGCGTGGCGACCGATGCACAGCCGCTGGTCTCGCTTGGCCGGCTTGATGGCTACGATCCACGGTTGGCACAAGCCATCCGGCTGATGGAAGCGCATGTCGACCAGCCGCTGACCATAGAGGCCATTGCAAAACGTGCAGGCGTGACGGCGCGGACGCTGGAAAGCATCTTTCGCAAGTCGATCGGCGAGACGCCGGGCGCCTACTATCTCAGGTTGCGCCTGGGTGCCGCGCGCCGGCTCGTGGTCGACACGCGGATCGCCATGGCGGATATTGCCGGGCGGACGGGGTTCTCGTCTGCCGCGGCCTTTTCCAGAGCGTTTTCAAGAGCTTTTGGCGAAGCCCCCGTCAGGCTTCGCCGGGGTTAATGCATGTCGCTCGGAAGTGTCCTCGGTTCCGGGATAACGACATGCATAAAATCAGAAACTTACAGCAGGTCGGGCGAATCCTATTCGCCGCGACATGCTGTAGTGCAGGCCGCCCAAAACTGTGTAGCGGTTTTGGGGCAACGACATGCACGGATAGAGGATTTATGCCGCATTCTGGCGGTCGCTGCCGCCATCGATCTGCGAGCGCATCTGCCGCGCGAGATGGGTCTCGAAGCGGCTGGCAACGGCGCGGTCCCATTCATTGGTGCTGCGTGCGCCCTGCTTTGGATGCGGCATTGCCATCAGCCGGTCGATGATCGATCCGGCCTCGCCAGGTGAGAGCAGGGCGTCGATTTCACGTTCGTTCTGCATATCGGTTCGCCTCCTTCTTCCTCTCCCGCCACGAGCAATATCTATACGAGATTCGTGACGGCAGTTTGAAGGCAAGAGCTGGGCGATTGAGGGGCGCTGGGGGCAAAACCTTGTCGTGGATTTCAGCATGGCGCGCAAAAGGTTTCCGCGCGCCAAGCTTTTTCGTATCACATGGCCGCCGGCCTGGATTGCCGGCGGCCAAACAGCGTCAGACGTAGCGGTTGACGATGTTTTCGAGCAGTTCCTGACGGCCGGAGCGCGGCTGCGGTTCGATCTTCTTTTTCACCACGCGCTCGGCGATCTCTTCCAGCGTCCGCTTGCCCGAGAGCATCGCCTTGGCCTCGGTGCCGTTCCAGCCGGCATAGCGCTCGGCGAGCGGACCCGACAGCGCCCTGTCCTCGACCATGCGGGCTGCCGCCTTCAGGCCGCGCGCACAGGAATCCATGCCGCCGATATGACCGATCAGCAGGTCCTGCGGGTCGAGCGACTGGCGGCGCAGCTTGGCGTCGAAATTGGTGCCGCCGGTTTTGAAGCCGCCGGCCTGGAGGACCTGGTAATAGGCGAGCGCCATCTCCGGCACGTTGTTGGGGAACTGGTCGGTGTCCCAGCCCGACTGGTAATCGTTGCGGTTCATGTCGATCGAGCCGAAGACGCCGAGCGCATTGGCCAGCGCCAGTTCGTGCTCGAAGGAATGGCCGGCCAGGATGGCATGGCCTTGCTCGATGTTGAGCTTGACCTCCTTCTCCAGGCCGAAGCGCTTGAGAAAGCCGTAGACGGTCGCGACATCATAGTCATACTGGTGTTTTGTCGGCTCCTGCGGCTTCGGCTCGATCAGGATCGTGCCCTTGAAGCCGATCTTGTGCTTGTAGTCGACGACGAGGTTCAGGAACCGGCCGGCCTGTTCCTGCTCGCGGGCAAGGTCGGTGTTGAGCAGCGTCTCGTAGCCCTCGCGCCCGCCCCACAGCACGTAGTTCTCGCCCTTTAGCCGCTTGGTGACGTCGATGCAGCTCTTCACCGTCGCCGCGGCGTAGGCGAACACATCCGGATCGGGATTGGTCGCGGCACCCGACATGAAACGGCGGTTGGAAAACAGGTTCGCCGTACCCCAGAGAAGCTTGACCCCGGTCTGCTTCATCTTTCCGGCGAAATAATCCGCGATTTCATCGAGACGGGCCGCACTTTCGGAGAAATCCTTGCCCTCGGGCCGCACATCGGCGTCGTGGAAGCAGAAATAGGGGGCACCGAGCAGCGAGAACATCTCGAAGGCGACGTCTGCTTTCAGTTTCGCCAGTTCCATCGTGTCGACGCCGCCGGCCTTGGGGAACCAGGGACGGTCGAAGGTCTGGCCGCCGAACGGGTCGCCGCCCGGCCAGGCGAAGGAATGCCAGTAGGCGACGGCAAAGCGCAGATGGTCTTCCAGCCGCTTGCCTGCCACCACTTCGTCGGGATTGTAGAAACGATAGGCCAGTGGATTGGTCGAATCCGGTCCCTCATATTTGATCTTCTGGATGTCGCCGAAAAAGCCGCTGCTCATGTTCTCTTCCTCTCCAAGATAGTTTTGCCTGATTACCTCAGGCGTAATTGGTTTCACGCCGGCGCTGGTCGAAAACGGTCATGTCAAAACCGTCAAACGAAGGAGACAGACCATGACCGACCTCGACACGATCGCCCAGAACTACATCACCGCCTGGAACGAAGCCGATGCCGACCGCCGGGCAGCCTTGCTCGAGGCTGTCTTCACCGAAGACGTCAGCTACAGTGATCCTCTCATGCAGGGCGACGGCCATGAAGGCGTCGCGGCGCTGATCGACGGCGTGCAGCAGCGCTTTGCCGGCTTCCGCTTCTCGCTGAAGGGCACGCCGGACGGCTTTGCCGACAAAATCCGCTTCTCTTGGAACCTCGGCCCCGAGGACACGCCTTCCGTCATCGAAGGCACCGATATCGGCGTCATCGAGAACGGCCGCCTGAAGAGCGTCACCGGCTTCCTGGATAAAGTGCCCGCGCAGTGAGGTCACCTCTTCAAGATGTGGTTGGGAATACCAATCGCCAAAGTCGGCGCCGCCCCTCATCGCCCTGCCGGGCACTTCTCCCCGTATAGTGACGGGGAGAAGCGGGCTGGCCGCAACCTTGGCGCCCGCCTCGCTACGCTGGTGATTGGCGAAAGCGGTGACGGGAGCGCCCCTCTCCCCGTCCCTATACGGGGAGAGGATGCCGGCAGGCAGGTGAGGGGCAGCGCCAGCGCCTGGACAAAGGGGGTGGAGTAAGCCCACGCTCACGCCGTGGCGCTCTTGATCGCCGGGTAAAGCGCCCGGTAGCGGTGATAGGCATCGGCATAGGCGCCGCCGAGTGCCGAATCCGGTTCGATCGTGGCGTCGGTCTTCGGCGCCGTGCAGACGCTGAGCGGATCGGCGCCCGTCGCGGCGATCAGGCCGAGCCGGGCGGCACCGAAGGCGGCGCCGAAATCGCCATCGGCGGGGATGTCGACCGGCAGTTGCAGCCCGGTGGCGATCGCCTTCAGCCAGTAGCGCGAGCGCGAACCGCCGCCGATCGCGGTCACGCGCGTCAAGGTCGTGCCGGCCGTCTTCAACGCTTCCAGGCTGTCGCGGAAGGCGAAGGCGACGCCTTCGAGCACGGCCTGGGTCAGCACGGCGCGGCCCGATTCATGCGCGAGGCCGGTGAAGGAACCGCGAATGACGGAATCATTGTGCGGCGTGCGCTCGCCCGAGAGATAGGGCAGAAAGGACACGCCGGTCGGCGCTTTCAGGGAATCGCCGAGTTCCGAGGTCAACTCGCCGGCGCCTTTGCCCGTGATCTCCGACAGCCAGTTGAGCGAATCGGTCGCCGACAGGATGACGCCCATCTGGTGCCAGGTGTCGGGCAGCGCATGGCAGAAGGTGTGCACCGCGCTTGCCGGGTTCGGCAGATAGGACGCGTTGGCGGCAAACAGCACGCCCGACGTGCCGAGCGAGACAAAAGCATGGCCGGCGCCGACCGTGCCCATGCCGCAGGCGGAAGCCGCATTGTCGCCGGCGCCGCCAGCCACCGGAATGCCGGCGGCGATGCCCCATCGCGATGCAAGTTCGCTGCGCAGGCCGCCAGCCTTTGCCGTACCTTCGACCAGAGATGGCATGTGCTTCTCGTCAAGCGATGTCGCCGCGAGCAGGTCCGCGGACCAGCGGCGCTTGCCGACATCGAGCCAGGACGTACCGGCCGAGTCGGACATTTCCGAAATATGTTCGCCGGTCAGCCAAAGCCGCAGAAAATCCTTCGGCAAAAGCACCTTTGCCACCTTGGCGAAGACAGCGGGCTCGTTGTTCTTGACCCAGGCGAGCTTGGGCGCGGTGAAACCGGGAAAGACGATGTTGCCGGTGAGCGCGCGGAAGCGCGGATCGGCGTCGAGCGCGGCCGCCTCGACATGGCTGCGCGTGTCGTTCCACAGAATGCAGGGGCGCAGCACCTTGTCGGCCGCATCGAGCAAGGTCGCGCCATGCATCTGGCCGGACAGGCCGATGCCCTTCACCGCCGCGAATTGCCCGGGGTGCGACGCCTTCAGTTCGGCGATCGCGTCCTCGCAGGCGCGTATCCAGTGCAGGGGATCCTGTTCGGACCAGCCGGGATGCGGCCGAGAAACATCGAGCGTGCCATGGCCGGAGCCGATGACGCCCTGTCCGGCATCGATCAGCAGCGCCTTGACGCCCGATGTGCCCAGGTCGAGGCCGAGATACATGGTTTCCTCCCACGTTCTTATTTTTTTCGGAGCCCGAAAAAATATGCTTGAGCAGTTTTTAAGGCAAGATCCGCTCCGGGTCAATTCTCCGACAAATCGGCGGCGCGTCTCGAAAACAGCGCCGACAGCGGACTGTCCGGGCGTGCCGTCGAGCGCTCCGTCGTCAGTGCCTTGGCAAGCGCGGCGTCGCCGGCGCGCAGGGCGGCCTCGATCAGCGTGAGATCGAGGACGTCGCGCTGCGCGTGGCTGCCGCCAAAGCGATGGGCGATGGCCCGGATCGGACCGATCAGTCGGATGGTTTCGGCGTAGTTGCCCTCTCCGAACGCCTTGATCGCAAGCGTCAGGGGATGGCCGACATCGCTGGTGAAGCCGGCGTTGTCGTTACTGCCCCGCATCGCCTCGCGCTGGGTTTCGAGCAAGGTCTGGGCCGGGGCGTCGAGCCCGGCGCCGACGAAGGCCATCATCGCATGGGCGTCGTTGAAGGCGTAATTGCCGGAGGCGGCCTTGGGCACCCAATTGGCGGCCAGCGCCACCCAGCGGTCGCCGACATCGATCCCACCGAGATGAAGCCGCCACAGGATCGCCGATGCATCGACCATGTTGAGCGCCAGCGTTGATCTGTTGCCGTAGATCGGCCCGTCATAGAGCGCCAGCACCTCTGCGGTCTCGCCGAGGTCGTAGTGGAACAGCGCCAGGTGCCACCAATTGTGCACTTGGAGGAAGCTCTCCTTCGTCCAGGCTTCGGGATCGGAACGCATCCAGGCAATGCCGTCCCTTTGCCGGCTTTGCATCTCCATCACATGCGCGACCGCATGTTGCGCCCAGCCGTCGCGCGGCTCCATCTCGACCGCTGTACGACCCAGTCTTTCGGCCTGCGCATACTCACCCATTTCTTCGAGCCCGAAGGCCTGCATGCCGAGGATGGCGTGGTAGCCCGGCATGTCCGTCCGCCATGACGGCAGGGCGCGGGCGATGCGGTCGCGCAGCATGCGGGCGTTGCCGGTGAAGAAATCGACCTGGTGTCCGACCTGGAGCGCCACGGCATCGAGGGGGAAATCGATCGCTATGTCCCGCAGGATATCGGAGGCCTGATGCCAGCGCCCGTTGGCGAGGTGGCCGAGGGCCGAGACATGGGCCCGCTCGCGGGTTGTCGCGGCAAGCGGCAGTGCCGCCTCGTGGCAGGTCCTGGCCACGGCCGTCGCCTCCGGTTCGGTGGCAAGGCCGAAAAGGTAGCCCTTGAAGACATGCGCCATCACGAAACCGGGATCCTGCGCGATGGCGCGACCGACGGAGTTCGCCGGATCGCCAATGAAACACTGCAATTCGCGCACAGCCTGGCCGTAGGAAGAGAGCCCGCCCTGTGTCGCGCCTGACAATGATAGGCCGAATTCGTCCTTGATCATCATGCCTCGTCCCTGGATCGCCGCCCCGGCGCCGATCCTAGAGCATCGACTGCTGGCGCGCCAAGCGACCAGAGAAGCCGGCTAGTTGCCCGACCGCATCGCCACCGTGGCGATGCCGGCGCCGACCAGCAGCGTGCCGCCGGTGCGGTTGAAGATGCGGATCGCGTTGGGATTGCGCACCACGTTGCGGGCGCGGGCCGCGATCAGCGCATAACCGAAGGCATTGGCGAAGGCGAGCGCCAGGAAGGTCGTCTCGAAAACCAGCATCTGCGTCCAGAAATTCGCATGCCGGTCTAGAAACTGCGGCAGGAAGGCGACGAAGAAGGTGATGCTCTTCGGGTTGAGCGCGGTGACCAGCCAGGCATGCGCCATCATCCTGGCCGGCGACACCGCGTCGGTGCGAGGTTCGGCCTTCAGCGTGCCGCCGGCGCGGAACAGTTTCACGCCGAGATAGATCAGATAACCGGCGCCGATCAGCTTCAGGATGGTGAAGACACCAGCGGAAGCCGCCAGCAGTGCGCCGATGCCCAGCATCGACAGCGTCATGGCGGTGAAGTCGCCGAGCGCCACGCCGACGGCCATCGGCAAGGCGGTGCGCCAGCCCTGGCCCAGCGCATAGGACACGACCAGAAGGATGGTCGGGCCCGGGATGACAAGAAGGACGGTCGACGCGGCAGCGAAGGCGGCCCAGTTTTCGAAGGACATGCTCGTCTCCTTTGAGCTCAAAGAAGAGGATAAATCCTTGGGTCCCGAAGAATGTAAAGGGCCGAATCTTTGTTTTTGCAAACACAAGCAGCACAAGGCATTCACGCTTTATCAACCATGAATGATGAAAATGCCTGCTATCCGGCCGGACCGTGCTTCCCGCCGAAAGCGTAGGGTTTGGGTATATGGGTGAGTTGCCGCAAGGTCCGACGCCGCCGCGAAACGGCGACGCAATCGAAACCGATCTTCTTCTCTCCCGCCGCGCCGTCCTGTCCGGGGCGGGCGCTTTGGCGCTGCTCGGCGTCGCCGGCTGCTCGACTTCGGGTGGTGGCGACCTGCCGGCGCTCCAACTCGACGATACGGTCACCGGTTCGGTGCCGATCCGGCCTTCGATCAGCGTCGACAAGAACATCACCAGCCCTGACGTCATGTATGCCTCCTTGACGGACAACGGCTTCAACGTGCCCGAGGTCCCCTATCTCAAGGTGAAGCCGGAATTCCGCCGCCAGATCGTCGTCGACACCACTGGCGAGGCGCCCGGCACGATCGTCGTGCATCTCAAGGAGCGCATGCTCTATCTCGTCCAGCCGGGCGGCGACGCCATCCGCTACGGCGTCGGCATAGGCAAGGACGGGTTCCGCTGGTCCGGCCGCGCCAACATCCAGTACGGCCGGGAATGGCCGACCTGGACGCCGCCGCCCGAAATGATCCAGCGCAAGCCCGAACTGGTGAAGTGGCAGGGCGGCCAGCCCGGCGGCCTGACCAATCCGCTCGGCGCCCGGGCGCTCTACATCTACCAGGATGGCAAGGACACCGGCTACCGCATCCATGGCTCGCCCGAATGGTGGAGCATCGGCCAGGCGATGTCGTCGGGCTGCGTGCGCCTGATCAACCAGGACATCATCGATCTCTACAGCCGGGTATCGAAGAAAAACCCCGTCGTCGTCATGTGATCGTGGCCGCGGTTTGCGGCCGCCAGACTCTTCCGTTGCGCGAGGCGACAAGACAGGCCAAGGTGCCTTGAAAACCATCGCCTAGAGCCGGATGATTTCAGGTCCGTTCGACCTGAAATCTGAATCCGTCTCTAAATCAAAGAAGTAGAGCGTGATGTCGTCCGAAAACCGCTTCACACTTTTCGGCATCATGCTCTAGGGAGACGTCAGGAATGGCCGGAACTTTTGTTATCGCGCAGGGCGGCGGCCCGACCGCCGTCATCAACCAGACGGTGGTGGGCGCCACGCTGGAGATTCGCAAGCGGCATCCCGGCGCCAAGGTGCTGGGCTCCATCCACGGCGTGCGCGGCATCCGTGACGGCAACTATGTCGATCTTTCCGCCATTCCGGAGGACCGGCTGCGGCTGATCGCCGGAACGCCGAGCGCCGCACTCGGCTCCACGCGCGACAAGCCGGATGCCGCCTATTGCGAGGTCATCCTGAAGGGCCTGCAGAAAGCGGGAGCCGACGCCTTCATCTATATCGGCGGCAACGACACCTCGGGCACCCAGCAAATCCTGACCGATGCCGCCGGCGGCAAGATCGCTTTCGTCCATGCGCCGAAAACCATCGACAACGATCTCGAGGAAAACGACCATACGCCGGGCTTCATTTCGGCGGCCGAATTCGTCGCCGGTGCCTTCCTGTCCGTCGATCTGGATTTTCGCGCGCTGCCCGGCATCTATGTCGGCATCGTCATGGGCCGGCATGCCGGCTTCCTGACCGCGGCGGCGGCGGCCTGGCAGCTCGACCCCGACAGCGGCCCGCATCTCGTCTACGTGCCGGAGCGGCCGTTCTCTGCTGCCGGTTTCATCGACGACGTACGCGCCACGCTCGACCGCCACAAGCGCTGCATCGTCGCCGTGTCGGAAGGCGTCAGCACCGCCGATGGCAAGGCGCTGGTCGAAAGCCTGGTGCCGGCAGAGAAGCTCGAACGCGACCAGCACGGCAACGTCAAACTGTCGGGCAGCGACCTGCCGGCGGCGCTCGAACGGGCATTGGCCGAAGGGCTCCCGGGCAAGCGGGCCCGCGTCGACGCGCTCGGCTACATGCCGCGCGGCTATGTCGGTGCCATCAGCGCGGTCGACGCGCAGGAGGCCTTCGATGCCGGCGCCTTCGCCGTCGGCGTTGCCGAACAGGGCGGCGGCTCGGTGGCGCTGCAGTATGATGGCAGCAAGATAGTGCTGAAGAAGGTTCCGCTGAAGAACGTCGCCGGCAAGACCCGACACATGCCCGACGATTTCATGAAACCCGACGTCAACCAGCTGTCCGATGCCGGCATGGCCTATCTCGAGCGGCTCGTGCCGGAAAAATACAAGGTCGGAAAGCCGTTCGTCTGATGCCCCGGCTCATACCTGACGCCGGGCCTGCAAATTATCCGGATTCTCACGTGAACTCGGGCTGGTTCAGCAAGCGCATCGTCGACGACAGGACGACGATGCTGACCGAACCGTTTGTGCACGACTATGTTCGCGCCAACATCTGGCATCTGACCGGCCGCGACGCCGACCTTCTGGTCGATACCGGCATGGGCATCTGTCCGCTGGCGCCGCAGATAAAGACGCCCGAAGGCAAGCCGCTTCTGGTCGTCGCCACCCATATCCACCTCGATCATGTCGGCTCGCTGCACGAATTTCCGCTGCGGGCCGGGCCAAGGATGAGTGCCGCGCAGTTCGAGAGCATGGATGAGGCCGCGACCTACGCCTATATGTTCCACGATCTCGAGGGCGCGGTCTCGAGATTGCCGGCGCCGGGCTGGAAATCGGCCGACTATACGATAGCGCCGGCGCCGTTGACGCGCACGCTCGACGAAGGCGACGTGGTCGATCTCGGCGACCGCCGGTTTCGGGTGCTGCACCTGCCCGGGCACTCGCCGGATTCGATCGCGCTTTTCGACGAGGCCGACGGCCTGTTCTTCAGCGGCGACGCCATCTATGACGACACGCTGATCGACGATTTGCCGGATTCCGACCGGGCCGCCTATGCCGGCACGATGCGGCGCCTGCTCGAGCTGCCGATCCGCATCGGCCATGGTGGCCACGGCCCGAGTTTCGACGGCAAGCGCATGCGTGAAATCGCGTCGGCCTATCTGCGATCCGTAAGCGCGCTCTGAATTAAATCTTCGTAAGGTCGGGCAAAACCCCTAAATTGGGCAGATCGGCGCCCTAGATAGTTTGTTGTCGATCCGGCCGGTCGCCATGTACGGCGAGACAGGCCACCCGGCTGTCGACACGCTGACGGGTGCTTTCTCCCAGGAGCCGCCCGCGGCGCCGGATCAACCCTCGCCCGGACAGAACGACCATGTCACCCCTTGGTATTCTTCGTAGGCATCGCGTCGCCGCCCTGCTGGGCGCCGCGCTGTTAATCTCTCCTGTCGTCGTCTCATTCGCCCAAAATGCCGGCAATGCCGGCCTGAGCAAAGTCGTTGCGACGACACAGACCCCAGTCGCCGGAACAACGGCCCCGAACGGATCGTTCGCGCCAGTCGTGGCCGCGACCAAGCCCGCGGTCGTCACCGTCACGACGGTCATGAAGGCGCAGCCGCGAATCATGAGCGAAGGTTCACCCTTCGGCGGCAATTCGCCCTTCGACGACTATTTCCGCCAGTTTTTCGGCGATCAGGGCATGCCCGCTCCCAAGACGCCTCCGCAGCAACAGGGGCCGCGCGCCGAGGCGCTCGGCTCGGGCTTCATCGTCAGTGCCGACGGCACCATCGTCACCAACAACCACGTCGTCGACGGCGCCTCCTCGATAAAGGTCACGCTCGACGATGGCACGGAGCTTCCGGCCACGCTGGTCGGTCACGATGCCAAGAACGACCTCGCCGTGCTGAAGATTAAGGCCGGCAAGTCGTTGCCGACCGTGAAATGGGGCGACTCCGACAAGCTCATGACAGGTGACCAGGTGCTGGCGATCGGCAATCCGTTCGGCATAGGCACCACGGTAACGGCCGGCATCGTCTCGGCGCGGGGCCGCGACTTGCATAGCGGGCCCTTCGACGATTTCATCCAGATCGACGCGCCGATCAATCACGGCAATTCCGGCGGACCGCTGGTGGACGTCAATGGGAATGTCGTCGGCATCAACACGGCGATCTATTCCCCTAACGGCGGGAGCGTCGGCGTCGGCTTCGCCATTCCGTCCGACCAGGCCCAGAAGGTGGTCGCCAAGCTGATGAAGGGCGGCAACATCGAATACGGCTATCTCGGCGTCGAGATCCAGCCGGTGACCCCGGATGTGGCAAGCGCCATGGGGCTCGACCATCCCGGCGGTGCCTTGGTCTCGCAGGTCAATGATGGGTCGCCTGCGGCCAAGGCCGGCGTCGAAACCGGCGACGTCATCACCGGCTTCGCCGGGCAGGACGTCAAGGATCCCAAGGATCTGTCGCGGTCTGTGGCCGACGTCGCGCCGGGTGCCAAGGAGACACTGGATGTCTGGCGCAAGGGCAAGGCCATGCAGATCTCGGTGGAGGTCGGGCGCAACGGTGAAGATGTGAAGACGGCATCGACTGGCAATTCCAGCGCGCCGGGCACCGGGCAGGGTTCCCGCGCGCCGGGCATCGGCCTCGGCCTGATGGACATTACGTCCGACATCCGCCAGCAGATGAACCTCCCCGAGACCGAGCACGGCGCCGTGGTTGCCAGCGTCAATCCCGACAAACCGGCAGCGGCTGCCGGCATCCAGCCGGGAGATGTCATCGTCGCCGTCAACCAGGCCCCGGTGAAGAGCGCGAAGCAGGTGACCCAAGCGATTGCCCAAGCCGGCAAATCCGGACGCAAGTCAGTGCTGCTTCTGGTGGAGCGTGGCGACACGCAGATCTATGTCGCCGTCCCGTTCGCCAATGGCTGACAGGTAACACCTGCATGGCGGGCTTGGATGAGTCCTCCGTGCGGGGTTCTATCAGCTATAACTTGCGCAGCGCCACTTCCTCGACCAGGTGGTCGGCGCCCTTGCGCAGGATCAAGTCGGCGCGGGCGCGCGTCGGCAGGATGTTTTCGCGCAGGTTCTTCAGGTTGATGTTGGTCCACAGGCCCTCGGCGATTGCCTTGGCCGCATCCTCCGACAACTGCGAATAGCGGTGGAAGAAGGAGTCCGGATTGCGGAAGGCGGTCTCGCGCAGCCGCATGAAGCGGGAAATATACCAGTTGTGGATCAGCTTCTCGTCGGCATCGATATAGATGGCGAAGTCGAAGAAGTCCGACAGGAAGGGCACGATCTTGCCGTCCTGCGGCAGCTTGCCCGGCTGCAGCACGTTGATGCCTTCGAAGATCAGGATGTCGGGCCGGTCGATGGTGACGAATTCGCCGGGGATGACGTCATAGGTGAGATGCGAATAGACCGGCGCGCGGACATCGGGCAACGCCGACTTGATGCCCGACAGGAAACGCAGCAGCGCGCCGACATCGTAGCTGTCGGGGAAACCCTTGCGCTCCATCAGGTTTTCGCGGCGCAGCACCTCGTTGGGCAGCAGGAAGCCGTCCGTGGTGATGAGATCGACCTTGGGGCTCGACGGCCATCGCGCCAGCAATTCCTTCAGCACGCGCGCCGTGGTCGATTTGCCGACCGCGACCGAACCGGCGATGCCGATGATGAACGGCGTCTTGACGACATCGACGGCATTGAAAAAGGCCTGGCGCTGCCGGAACAGAAGCTGGCTTGCCTCGACATGCGCCGACAAAAGCCGCGATAGCGACAGATAGATTCGCTTGACCTCTTCGAGGTCGACCGGGTCGTTGAGCGACCGCAGGCGGCGGAACTCGTCCTCGGTCAGCGTCAGAGGCGTGTCGGCGCGGAATTGCGACCATTGCTCGGCCGAGAAGAAGCGAAACGGAGAATATTTCTCGGTTGGCGCGAGCTGATCCATCGAGATACCTGCCCTCCCTCCCGATCAGCCCTTGGGCCGTGACGCCTTCTCGGCGATGCCCGAACGCCCGGTGCGGCTTTCGAGTTCCTCGAGCACGTCGTTCAGCGGAACGCCTGCTATGCCGAGAACGACCAGCCAATGATATATAAGATCCGCACTTTCCGAAACGAGGCCCTGTTTGTCGCCCTTGACGGCGGCGATGACCGTCTCGACCGCCTCCTCGCCGAGCTTCTGCGCCGCCTTGTCCATGCCGCGCGCGAACAGTTTGGCCGTCCACGAGTCCGGATCGCCGGAATGGGCGCGGTCGCTGACGATTTTTTCCAGGTCGGAGAGCGAAAACTCGGCCATGCCAGTCTATCTTCTTGTTTAAGCCTGATCTTTTCCGAAAGCCGGTTCAAGGAACATGCTCTAGGACCTGTTGCCCAGCGAGTCCAGCCGCATCGGCAGGCCGGCCTCGGCCATATGCGCCTTGGCTTGCGCGATCGTGTAGGTGCCGAAATGGAAGATGGAGGCCGCCAGAACCGCGCCGGCATGGCCGTCACGAATGCCTTCGACTAGGTGGTCGAGCGTGCCGACGCCACCCGAGGCGATGACCGGCGCGCGCACCGCGTCCGATACCGCCCGGGTCAGCGCGATGTCGTAGCCGGCCTTGGTGCCGTCGCGGTCCATCGAGGTCAACAGGATCTCGCCGGCGCCGCGATCGACCATCCGGCGCGCGAATTCGACGGCGTCGATGCCGGTCTTCTCGCGTCCGCCGTGGGTGAAGATCTCCCAGCGGTCGGCCTCACCGGGGCCGGACACTTTCTTGGCATCGATGGCGACGACGATGCATTGGTTGCCGAACTTGTCGGCGGCTTCGGCGACGAAATCCGGGTTCTTCACCGCGGCCGTGTTGATCGACACCTTGTCGGCGCCGGCCAGCAGCAACTTCCTGATGTCTGCAACCTGGCGCACGCCGCCGCCGACGGTCAGCGGCATGAAACATTGTTCGGCGGTGCGGGCGATGACGTCGAAGATGGTCGCGCGATTCTCCGACGAAGCGGTGATGTCGAGAAAGCAGAGCTCGTCGGCGCCGGCGGCATCATAGGCCTTGGCTGCCTCCACCGGATCGCCGGCGTCGATGAGATCGACGAAATTGACGCCCTTGACGACACGGCCGTCCTTGACGTCGAGGCAAGGGATGACGCGGGCTTTCAGCATCAGCGGCCCTCTATCGTGGCAAGCAGATCGTTGAGCAGCTGGCCGACCAGCGGCGGCACATCGGCCTGGGCATCGAAAGCCGGATCGTAAGCGGAAACGGTGATGCCGATAATCGGCACCGCAAGCGCCATGGCGCAGACCGCGTCGCGCAGCTGCTCCGGGTTCGGCCCGCCAGGGGTGGCGTAGCGATTGGCCTGCAGCTCATTGGGATCATGCACGTCGAGATCGAGATGCATGTGCACGCTGTTGGCGCCGGCTGCCCTCAGTTTTTCCGTCGCTTGCGCCACGCCGGGACATTCCGTCCGGATGACCGGCAATGTTTCGAGAAGTTTCTCCTCCGCCGGATCGAGATCGCGGGCGTTGACGAGCACGCAGCGCGCGGGATCGATCGGCTTGAATCCGGGAATGGCCGCCGCCATCGGGCGCCAGCACAGGCCAAGCACCGTCGACAGCGCCATGCCGTCGAGAAAGCCGTATACGGACGTCTCGGGCGTGTTGAGGTCGCCATGCTGGTCGGCCCAGATGATCGCATCGGCGCCTTCGCCGGCGACCGCGCCGGCACTGGTCAGGCAGTTTCCGGCCAGCACGATGGGAAACCGCCCCCTGTCGCGGGCGATGCGGACCTCGCCCGCGACGGCGTTGCAGACGGCAAAACCCGTGGCGATCTCGCGCCCCTGGTCGGCGCCAACCCTGCCGATATCCTCGACCGTGACGTCATGGCCGGCAAGGGTCAGGGCATCGACGAGCCCGCCCGATATCAACGCGTCGGGCCCCTGGCCCATGCCGCCGTGATAGTGGCCGCTGTCATAGGAGGCCAGGATGAGCGAGACCTTCACGACCGCGCCTCCGCCACCGGCCGGCCCTGCAGGATCGCCAGCGCCTCGGCGGGATCGATGCGGCCATCATAGAGGGCGCGGCCCGAGATCGCGCCTTCGAGTTTTCGCGCGTCGGGCATGGTCATGCGCACGATGTCGGCGATCGAAGCCAGCCCGCCCGAAGCGATGACCGGGATCGACACGGCCTCGGCGAGGTCGATGGTGGCGTCCCAGTTGATGCCGGTCAGCACGCCGTCGCGATCGATGTCGGTGTAGATGATGGCGGCGACGCCCGCACCTTCGAATTTCCTGGCCAGTTCGATGACGCCCAGGCTCGAGGCCTCGGCCCAGCCTTCGACCGCCACCTTGCCGCCCTTGGCGTCGATGCCGACGGCGACCTTGCCCGGAAACGCCTTGCAGGCCTGCCTGACCAGATCGGGATCGCGTACCGCCACCGTGCCGAGGATGACGCGGGCCAGTCCACGGTCGAGCCAATCCTCGATCTGCTCCAGCGTGCGGATGCCGCCGCCGAGCTGCACCGGGTTCTTCGTCGCCTTCAGGATGGCGCCGACCGCGGCGCTGTTGACGCTCTGGCCCTGGAAAGCGCCGTTGAGGTCGACGACATGCAGCCATTCGAAGCCCTGCTCCTCGAAGGCTTTGGCCTGCGCGGCCGGATCGTCATTGTAGATCGTCGCGGTCGCCATGTCGCCGTGCTTGAGGCGCACGCACTGGCCGTCCTTCAGGTCGATGGCTGGAAACAGGATCATATTTTCAGGCGCCTTCAACGATGACGAAATGACCTGATGAGGCGGCAAGCCGGAATTTGGAGGCATGCTGATATTCAGGCGAATGATAGCATTCGACCGCCTTGTCGAAAGACTCGAACTCGACCAGCACATGGCGGTTGCCGGTAGGTCCTTCCGGATTTTCGTGGCGGCCGGCCCGCACGGCGAATTTCGCCCCATACTTCGCGAACGCCACCGCGTTCGCCTCGATGTACTGTTTGTACAGTTCGGGGTCGCGGACATCGATCATCGCCATCCAGTAGCCCTTCTTGCTCATGGTGTTCAGGGCCTCCAGCGCAGGAAATTGGTGATCAGCGCCAGACCCAGCTCCTGGCTCTTTTCTGGATGGAACTGCGTGCCGGCGAGATTGTCTCGGGCGACGGTTGCCGTCACCGGGCCGCCATAGTCGGCGACCGCAACGACCTCGTCCGGCTTTTTCGCATCGAGATGGTAGGAGTGGACGAAATAGGCATGCAGGCCCGTCGCGCCGGTCGGAATGCCGGAAAACAGCGGGTGCCGACGCCGCAATTCGATCGTGTTCCAGCCGATCTGCGGGATCTTCAGCGCCGGATCGGAAGGCTGGATCTCCTTGACGTCGCCCGATATCCAGCCGAAGCCGTTGGTGATGGTCTTTTCGAGACCGCGCTGCGACATCAGCTGCATGCCGACGCAAATGCCCAGGAAAGGCCGGCCCTTGGCGATGGCGACGTCCTCGATCGCGTCCCACATGCCCTCGACGGCGCGCAGCCCGGCGGCGCAGTCGGCGTAAGCGCCGACGCCGGGCAGGACGATGCGGTCCGCGGTGCGCACGCGGTCGGCGTCGGCCGTCAGGTCGATCTCGGCCGATATGCAGGCCTCGCGCGCGGCGCGCTCGAAAGCCTTGGTGGCCGAGCGCAGATTGCCCGAACCGTAATCGATGATCGCAACCCGCATCTCAGCGCCGTCCTGGAATGTGGGTCAGCCCCAGCGCCATGCCGGGCTGCGCCGGGCGCGCCAGAGCGGCATCGGGAACGATGCGCGGCGCGGGCTCATCCGAAAGCCCTTCGGCTTCCAGGGCATAGCGTATGTCGGCATCCCCGAGCCAGCCGGCCTCGACCACGCCCCATTCATGCCAGCCGCGGCGGCGTAGCGCCGCGATGCGCAATCCCTGCCCCTCCAGCCCGACATAGAGCGAGACGAACAGCGACAGCAGCGAGCCGGCGACACCGAGGCCAAGTTTCTGGCCAAACATCGAAAGCACGCCCATGACGACAAAGGCGAGCGCCGCTTCGACCCACAGCCGGTGCCAGGCAAGCCACAGCGGCGGCACCAGCAGGCCGAGCCAGGTGAAGCCGTCGCGGACCAGCGTCGTCATGTCGAATTTCTCGCTGCGGCCAGGTGGCTCCATCACGACATAGGCGGTCATGAGGCTATCCCTTCAAAGAACCCTTGGTGGAGGGAACCGCGCCAGGCTGGCGCGGATCAAGCTCGAGCGCGGCGCGCAACGCGCGCGCCACCGCCTTGAAGCAGGTCTCGGCTATATGATGGTTGTTGGCGCCATAATGGTTGGTGACATGCAGCGTGATGCCGGCGTTCTGCGCCAGCGCCTGAAAGAATTCACGCACCAGTTCGGTGTCGAAGGTGCCGATCTTGGGCGACGAGAACGAAACGTTCCAGACCAGGAAGGGGCGGCCCGACACGTCGATCGCCGCACGCGTCAGCGTCTCGTCCATGGCAAGGTCGATCGAGGCGTAGCGCATGATGCCGCGCCGCTCGCCCAGCGCCTTGGTCAGGGCCTGGCCGAGCGCGATGCCGGTGTCCTCGACCGTGTGGTGGTCGTCTATGTGCAGGTCGCCCTTGGCCTTGACGGTCATGTCGATCAGTGAATGGCGGGCAAGCTGGTCCAGCATATGGTCGAAGAAGCCGACACCCGTGGCGATGTCCGATTTGCCGGAGCCGTCGACATGGATCGACACGGAAATGTCGGTTTCCGCGGTCTTGCGGCTTGCATCGGCGGAACGAGGCGCCATCACTCTATCCTTGTGCCAGTGGTTCAGATCGTGACCGGTTCACGGCCCTCGAGCGCTCGCGGGCTTGAAAACGAGAGCCTTCTAGCAGCATGATCCGGCGATTGCCAGTTGCGATCCCGGCCGCTATCGAGCGGTTTGCAATCATTGGCCCCGTGCATACATATGGCCGATCAAAGTTACTCGTACCGCGCCAATCGCCTTTTTGGGATGGCGCTGCTCGGAGCCAGGAAATGTCTGATAATCTGACCATGCACGCCACGACGATCGTGACCGTGCGCAAGGGCAACAAGGTGGTGATCGCCGGCGACGGCCAGGTCAGCCTTGGCCAGACCATCATGAAGGGCAATGCCCGCAAAGTGCGCCGCATCGGCAAGGGCGGCAATGTGATCGCCGGCTTCGCGGGTGCCACCGCCGACGCCTTCACGCTGCTGGAGCGGCTCGAAGCCAAGCTCGAACAGTATCCTGATCAACTCACCCGCGCGTGCGTCGAGCTTGCCAAGGACTGGCGCACCGACCGCTATCTGCGCCGGCTGGAGGCGATGATGCTGGTTGCCGACAAGTCGGTCTCGCTGGCGCTGACCGGCAATGGCGACGTGCTGGAGCCCGAACATGGCGTCATGGCCATCGGTTCGGGCGGCAATTACGCGCTGGCCGCGGCGCGCGCGCTGATGGACACCGACAAGGACGCCGAGGAGATCGCCCGCAGGGCGATGCAGATCGCGTCCGACATCTGCGTCTACACCAACAACAATTTCGTCGTCGAAACGCTCGATGCCGGCTGAACCAGTCGCGCCCTACGATTTTCGGCCGGTGACCAAAAAGGACCTGCCGATGATCGCCGGCTGGCTGGCCGAGCCGCATGTTGCAGAGTGGTGGGACGATCCCGAGACGGAAATCGCGGAGATTGCCGATCATATAGACTCGATTTCCGTCGAGCCGCTGATCGTCGAGCTCGACGGAAAGCCGATCGCCTATCTCCAAAGCTACGACCCGCATCTGGAAGACGGCCATCCCTATGCGGATCAGCCGTTCGGCACGCTCGGCATCGATCTCTCGATCGGCCGGCCGGAGCTGATCGGCATCGGCCACGGCTCGGCGATCGTGCGCCAGTTCGTCGAAGACCTGTTCGAGGAGGGCGTGCCGCGCGTCATCATCGATCCCGACCCTGCCAACATCAGGGCCATCCGCGCCTATGAAAAAGCCGGATTTCGGGCCATTGATCGCAGGCAGTCGGTTTATGGCGACGTCGTGCTGATGGCGATCGATGCCGAAGACGCGCAAGAGGGGTAATCCGGGGCATGGTCACATCGAGCGAGGACAAGAGCCTTTCCGCTTACGAGGACAGCTGGCGGATGGGGCTGCTGATCGTCGCCGGCCTGCTCGTCGCCCAGGCCGTCACGCTCTACCTGATGGGCCATCCGCCGATCTGCACCTGCGGCTATGTCAAGCTGTGGCATGGCGTGGTGAACAGTTCGGAGAATTCCCAGCACATTTCGGACTGGTACACCTTCTCGCACATCATCCACGGTTTCCTGTTCTATGCGCTGGCGCGGTTCCTGTTCCCGCGCTCGCCGATCGGCTTGCGGCTGGCATTCGCCGTCCTCGTCGAGGGCGGGTGGGAAATCCTCGAAAACAGCCCGTTCATCATCGAGCGCTACCGCGCCGGCACCATTTCGCTCGATTATTACGGCGACAGCATCATCAATTCGGTGTCCGACACACTGGCCATGGTGCTGGGATTTGTCATGGCGCGAAGGCTACCTATATGGGTGATCGTCAGCCTCGCCATTCTCTTCGAACTGGGCACCGGCTACCTCATCCGGGACAACCTTACACTCAACGTGATCATGCTGCTGCATCCGTTCGAGACCATCAAGCAGTGGCAAAGTGGAATTTAGCGATATGAGCACATTTTCTCCCCGCGAAATCGTTTCGGAACTCGACCGCTTCATCATCGGCCAGAAGGACGCCAAGCGCGCCGTGGCCATCGCCTTGCGCAACCGCTGGCGGCGCCAGCAACTCGAAGGCCAGATGCGCGAAGAGGTGATGCCGAAGAACATCCTGATGATCGGCCCGACCGGCGTCGGCAAGACCGAGATTTCGCGCCGACTGGCGCGGCTCGCCGGCGCGCCGTTCGTCAAGGTCGAGGCGACCAAATTCACCGAGGTCGGCTATGTCGGCCGCGATGTCGAGCAGATCATCCGCGACCTGGTTGAGATTGCCATCGGCCTGATGCGCGAGAAGATGCGCGAGGACGTCAAGGCACGCGCCCATGTCAACGCCGAGGAACGCGTTCTGGAAGCCTTGGTCGGCAAGACGGCGAGCCCGGCGACGCGCGACTCATTCCGCAAGAAGCTGCGCGAGGGTGAGCTCGACGACAAGGAAATCGAAATCGAGGTGGCCGACACCGGCAATGGCGGCATGCCCGGTTTCGAGATTCCCGGCATGCCTGGCGCCAATATCGGCGTTCTCAACATCAACGACATGCTGTCTAAGGCGATGGGCGGCAAGAAGACCAAGCTGCGCAAGACCACGGTGAAGGAATCCTACGACCTGCTGGTCGGCGACGAGTCCGACAAGCTGCTCGACCAGGACGAGGTGGTGCGCCGGGCGCTCGACGCGACGGAGAATGACGGCATCGTCTTCCTGGACGAGATCGACAAGATCGCCGCCCGGTCGGACATTTCGGGCGGGCCTTCGCGCGAAGGCGTGCAGCGCGACCTGCTGCCGCTGGTCGAAGGCACGACGGTAGCTACCAAATACGGACCGGTGAAGACGGACCACGTCCTGTTCATCGCTTCCGGTGCCTTCCATGTCTCCAAGCCGTCCGACCTGTTGCCGGAACTGCAGGGCCGCTTGCCGATCCGCGTCGAGCTGCGCGCGCTGGAGAA
Source organism: Mesorhizobium sp. ESP7-2 (assembly GCF_020164715.1). Lineage (NCBI taxonomy): Bacteria > Pseudomonadati > Pseudomonadota > Alphaproteobacteria > Hyphomicrobiales > Phyllobacteriaceae > Mesorhizobium > Mesorhizobium sp. ESP7-2. The sequence continues at coordinate 15,905 of NZ_JAIUGQ010000042.1, read as the reverse complement.
GGAGGACTTCGTCCGCATCCTGACCGAGACCGAGGCGAGCCTGATCAAGCAGTATATCGCGCTGATGAAGACCGAGGGCGTCGAGCTGACCTTCACCGACGACGCCATCGATTCGCTCGCCGGCGTCGCCGTCGATCTCAACGCCAGCATCGAGAACATCGGCGCGCGGCGGCTGCAGACGGTGATGGAGCGGGTGTTGGACGACATCTCCTATGATGCGCCGGACCGCAACGGCACGGCCGTGACCATCGACGCCGCCTACGTCCAGAAGCATGTCGGCGACCTCTCCAGAAACACGGATCTGTCGCGGTTCATCCTTTGAACGGCAGCGCCGGAGCAATCCGGCCCGGTCAAGCAACAACTTCCGGCAGGAGCCATGTGTGGCCAGATGGTACCATCTGGCCACCTTTCGTCTCGCCGGATGATGGGGCGCTCTCGACTCGACCAAGTGCTTTACCTAGTTTGCGCGGCAATTCCCTAGAGCGGTTCAGCGTTTGATAGATCGCCGACCCGCTCTAGCTCTTTGTTTTCACGCAATTCCGGACGGAAAACCGTTACGCACTTTTCCTGGAATTGCTCTAGGCGGCGGCGCATGAAAAAACTTATCCTGGTCATTCTCGGCTTGACGCTGGCGGCGACGCTGTTCGCCGCCGACGCGGCGACATTGGTGCCGGCGGGAAACCGCAATGCCGAGCAGCCCGACATTCCCGGCGCCTCCAGCCGCCGCACGCAGGCGACCAACACCACCTTCCAGGCGAAGTACCGCAAGGTCTATGCGCTGCTGCAGAACGACGCTGATCTGCGCGCCAAGATCAGGAAGGCGGCCAGCGCCTATGGCATAGACCCCATGCACATCGTCGGCGCCATCGTCGGCGAGCACACCTACAATGTCGACGCCTATGACCGGCTGCAGACCTACTACGTCAAGGCGATCTCCTACCTGTCGAGCAAGCTGTCCTTCGCCTATGACGGCGAGGATGTCAGCGATTTCGTGCGGCGGCCGGAATTCAAGAAATGCGTCGCCATTTCGGACAGCTACGATCTGTGGGAATGCCGCGAGCAGGTCTGGAACCATTCGTTTCGCGGCAAGACCGTCGGCGGCGAGGATTTCCCCGACAACCGTTTCGGCGCCACCTTCTTCCAGCCCTACTATGCCGGTCAGACCTTCGGCCTCGGCCAGCTCAACCCGCTGACCGCCTTGCAGATGAGCGACCTCGTGCACAAGGTGTCCGGCCTGCCGGAACTCGACGTCTCCGATCCCAATTCGGTCTACAAGACCATCATGGATCCGGACCTGACGCTGCCCTATGTCGCGGCGACGATCAGGAAATCGATCGACGCCTACAAGAGCATCGCCGGCTTCGACATATCGGGCAATCCGGGGCTGACCGCCACGCTCTACAATGTCGGCAATCCGGAACAGCGCGCCTATGCGCTGAAGGCGGAGAACGAGAAGCGCCGCGCCGCCGGCGAGCCGGAGAAGCTGCCGGAAGAGAATTATTACGGCTGGCTGGTCAACGACAAGCTGGCGGAGCTCAAGGCGCTGTTTTAGCGGCGCAGGCGCGCTGGCATTAATTTGTCGACACCTGCGCCGCCCCTCATTGTCCTGCCGGCCATTTCTCCCCGTTTAGTGACGGGGAGAAAGATGCCGTTATCAATGATTTCGCCAATTATTTGCGGTGCGTGAATCGCGGCGATGTTGCCACAGCTCCCTTCTCCCCGTTCTACGGGGAGAAGATGCCGGCAGGCAGATGAGGGGCGGCGCCGACATCGACCAAGTGGTGCGACTTCACGCCGCCAGCAACGCCTTCAGCTTGACTTCAGGCGATCCCAGCGCCCCCGGCGCCGGCCTGGCCCGCTTGCCGATCAGCATTTCGGCCAGCCTTATGTCGCGCGCCACCGCGTTGCCCGGGCCGATGCCGCTGGCCGCCACCAGCCTGCCGTCTTCGGCGAGATGGAAGAGGATGAAGGCGCCGGCGCCGAGATCGCGACGCACGGTGCTACGGCCTTCGTCGGAAAGGCCGGCGATCTGTAGGGACAGGCCGTACTGGTCCGACCAGAACCACGGCACGGCGGTATGCGCCTCGCCGGCGCCCAGCGTGTTCTTCGCCGCCAGTGCCCCCTGTTCCTGCGCATTGCGCCAGGCCTCCAGCCGCACGCGGCGGCCGCCATAGACGGCGAGCGGAAACGAGCAGCAATCGCCGGCGGCAAAGATGTCGGGATCGCTGCTGCGTAATTCCGCGTCGACCGCGATGCCGTTTTCGATGGCCAGGCCGGCTTCAGCCGCGAGCCCGGTCACCGGCACGGCGCCGATGCCGATGACGGCGAGGTCGGCAATGATCTCCCGGCCGTCGGCAAGTGTCACCCGCACCTCCCTGCCGTCGTCGGCTATGGAGGCGATGCCTTGCCCGCAGACCACGTCGACACGCTCGGCGACATGCGCTTCATGGATGATTTCGGCGATCTCGGCCGGAACACCGCGCATCAGGATACGTGGCTGCGCCTCAATGACGGTGACATCTGCGCCGAGCTTGCGGGCGGCCGCCGCAAGTTCGAGGCCGATGAAGCCGCCGCCAATGACGGCGATGCGGTTGCCGGCGCTGAGATGGGCGCGGATGGCCAGTGCATCGGCGAAGGTCCTGAGATACACGCAACGCCCGCCAAGGCCGGGCATCGGCAGCTTGCGCGGCGTCGAGCCGGTGGCCAGCAGCAGCTTGTCGTAGGCCAACACCGAACCATCGGATAGGCGCACCGTATGCGCCGCGCGATCGATCGCCACGGCCTGGACGGAATGGATATGCCGGATCGATTTTTCGGCCAGGATCTCGTCGCTGGCGATCGCCTTGATTGTGGGCGCGTCGCTGGCCATCGCCTCCTTGGACAGAGGCGGCCGTTCATAGGGCAGATGCGGCTCGTCGCCGACCAGCGTCACCGGCCCGTCATAGTCGAGATCGCGCAACGTGAGCGCCGCCCGCCCGCCGCATTCGCCGGCTCCGATGATCACCATCCCGCGTGCCATGCCGGTCATCCGATCTGAACGAGGACTTTGCCTGCGTCGACCTTGACCGGATAGGTTCTGAGGTCGACGCAGACCGGCGCGCCCCTGGCCGCGCCGGTTTTGTAGTTGAAGCGGCCATTGTGCTTGGGGCATTCGATGATGTCGTCCATCACCAGCCCGTCGGCGAGGTGCACTTTCTCATGTGTGCACAAGCCGTCGGTGGCGAAATATTCGTGGTCCGGGCTGCGATAGATGGCGAAGGTGCGCCCGCCATGATCGAAGCGCATCACGTCCTCTTCATCGATGTCGCCGGCGGCGCAGGCCTCGACCCAATCGCTCATTCAGTCCTCCCCTGCAGTCGTTTGATGTCATTCCGCCGCCGCGGCGACGGTATCGTTATGGAATTCCTCGCGGTACGGCCTGGCGGTCGGCGGCAGTTCGCGCTTGAGGAAATAATCCTCGTTGCGCAGCTGGCGGCGGAAGACCGGGATCATCTCGCGGTAACCGGCCAGGATCGACGGCGTCGGCGCCGGCAGGTCGTGCTTGATCAGCGCATGCAACCTGGGCAGCGCATGGTAGGGCACCATGGGGAACATGTGATGTTCGACGTGGTAATTCATGTTCCAGTAGATGAAGCGGCTGATCGGGTTCATGTAGACGGTGCGGCTGTTCAGCCGGTGGTCGGTGACGTTGTCGGCGAGACCGCCATGCTGCAGCAGGCCGACCATGACGTGATGCCAGGCGCCGTAAAGCCGGGGCAGGCCGACCAGCATCAAGGGCAGGAACGACCCGGTGTAGAGCGCCAGCGTGATCGTCGTGGCATAGATCGCCGTCCAGATGCGGGCAACACGGATCGCTTTGGGCTGCTCCTGTTCGGGAATGAAGGTTTTCTCCGCTGCGCTGATGTTGGCGGCGGCGTTGCGCAGCATATCGCTCATCGCATGCCAGGCGTCGAGCACGCCGACAAAACCGAGGACAAGGCGCACCAGATCCGGCGGCCGCATGACCGTAATCTCAGGATCGCGGCCGACGATGATGGTATCGGTGTGATGGCGCGTGTGGCTCCAGCGCCAGGTCACCGGATTGCGCATGATCATGAAGCAGGCGATCTGGTAGACCACATCATTCATCCACTGCGTGCGGAACGCCGTGCCGTGGCCGCATTCGTGCCAGCGCGAATCGGTCGATGAGCCGTAGAGCACGCCATAGGCGAAGAAGAACGGCACGCACAACCAGCTGCCCCAGAACCAGGCGCCGCCGGCGCCGCTGATGACGAGGGCGGCGAGCCAGATCGCGGTGTCGCGGATCGCCGGGCCATCGGAGCGCTGCATCAACTCCTTCATCTGCTTGCGGGGAATGTCGGTGTGATACCACTCGGCCGCCGACAGGCCGTTTTCGACGGCAAGCCGGGCGTCGCGGCCGATCAGGCTGTAGTCACGCCGGGACGGCGCTGCGGTCATGATTGCCTCCCAAGGCAGGGCATCCGCCATGCGAATGCCGATCACCAACTGGCTCCATGCTCAGAAATAACGCCGAGTCATGATAGACTCAACATCACAAAGATGGTTTCTATCATTTCCTATCAAGATGATGTATCGATATCAGGCAATCGAACGAGGGCGATCATGGCGAAACGGCCGACCATCACTGATCTGGCGCGCGTCTCCGGCGTCAGCGTCGCCACGGTGGACCGCGTGCTCAACAATCGCTTGCCGGTACGCGAGGAAACCGCGCGCCGTGTCTACGAGACCGCGACCGAGATCGGCTATCACGCGGCCGGCCTGATCAAGCAGCGCATGCGCCACGAGCTGCCGGAATACCGGCTCGGCTTCCTGCTTTTGAGAGGCAATGATGTCTTCTACACCGAGTTCGCGCGGCAGCTCGAGCTCGCTGTTTCGCAATCGCAGCGCTTCCGCGGTGTCGCGATCATCGACTTCGCCAGTTCGCTGACGCCGGACGAAATCGTCGAGCGCACGCGCAAGCTGGCGGCCAAATGCAGGGCTGTCGCCCTTGTCGGGCCGGATCACCCGGCGTTGACCGTCACCGTAGAGGAGATGAAGGCCAGGGGATTGCCTGTCTTTTCCCTGCTGTCCGACTTCGCCGCCGGCATTCGCGAGGGCTATGTCGGCCTCGACAACCGCAAGGTCGGCCGCACTGCGGCCTGGATGATCTCGAAAGCGGCGAAGCGGCCGGGCAAGGTCGCGCTCTTCGTCGGCAGCCACCGCTTCCATGGCCACGAACTGCGCGAGATCGGCTTCCGCTCCTTCTTCCGCGAACAGGCGCCGGACTTCACCTTGCTGGAAACGCTGGTCAATCTCGAGGCCAACCAGATCACGCAGGACACGCTGCTCGACCTGCTCGGCCGCCACCCGGACTTCGTCGGCTGCTATGTCGCGGGCGGCGGCATGGAAGGCGCGGTCGCGGCGCTGAGGCAGGCCAGGCCGGCCGAGATGCCGGCGGTGGTCTGCAACGAGATATCGGCGGTCTCGCGATCCGCCCTGGCGGACGGGGTGCTGACCATGGTGATCTCCACGCCGCTGGCGGCATTGTGCCGCGAACTGCTCGATCTCATGGCGCACGCCATCGAGACGGGCGCGGCGAACGCACCCGGCCAGACCTTCCTGCCATTCGACATCTACCTGCCTGAGAACATCTAGCGCTGGACTTTCAGGCGCGCCGCGCCCGCAGGCGTATCCAAATTGACGCATGAGTGGCAGCTAATATATACATGGCTGATGGATGGGGATGGGTTTGGCTACATCGCTTTTGGGAGCGACGAACTCTATGCGCGTGGCGCGCTCTTCAGCGCGCTTCGCCTGCTTCACTTTTGCCCGAATGCCAGGGTAATGGTCCTGACCGACAGGCCCTCCATTTTCGACGACTATCCCATCGAAACAATCGAACTCACGGCCAAGAGACAGACCGAGATGTCCTTCGGCAATCGATACATGTTTGGCATCAAGGCCGCAGGCATCGTCGATCTGCTGCGGCGTTGCGAGCGCCTGTTCTTCATGGATACGGACATGTATCCGACCGGTGACATATCGCGATGTTTCAACCGGATTTCAGCTTTGTCCTCCATAATGTGGCGGTGTGAAGGGCGCCCGAAGGCCTCTTATCGCGCGCTCAAGGGTAAGGGGCTCTCAATTGGAGGTCACATCCTGACGGGAGACGAGACGATGTGGGCGAGCGGCGTCCTTGGCGTTCATCATGATAACATCCCGGCGCTACAGCTAGCGTACGCGGCCAGCGAGAAAGTCAGCGAAATCGTGCGTTTGCACACCCCGGAACAATTCTGCATCGGCGTCGCGCTATCACAGGATGGACGGAAAATCCGCAGCCACCGGCTGCCGATCCGCAACTACAACACCAGGGGAAAGAAGCTTCACGCCCGAAAGCGAATTGGAGCTTTCTTCGATCTCAGCGGCAAGCTCAGTGTCGAACAGCAGGTGAGGCAGGCCGCGGGATACAGGGTCTGGAGAGCGCCGCTCGATCTCTTGCTGCAGAGAGACATCTGGCATTTCTGAACTGCCATCGCCTGTCGACGGCATCCAAGGAACGGACATGGCGCGCGGATGCCATCGGCATCGCCGCCGGCGGCAGGCGTGCGCCTGCCTGCCCCGCGCCGCCAAGGCAGCGGCATTCATCCGGCAGCATCCGCACAGTGTCGACGCGTCCGCCAAAATCGCACATCCGGTTTTGGAATCGCCCTTGACGCCTCCCGACGAAATGGAATAAATATTTCACCAGTCATGTATTTTGGTTCTTTCGTTCCGGAACATCTGTTTCAAACAGAAGCTTTGGCGTTCCAGCAAACGGCAGGCGCCATCCGGGGGAGAGAAGACAATCGGGAGAGATTCCCCGGGCAGATCGGGGATTCCGGAGACATCGGTGCAACCGGACACCAAAAGTGGAGGAGAGATTACAATGAAGAAACTGCTTTTGGGCGTCGCCTTCGCGGCGCTGATGAGTTCATCGGCCATGGCCGCCAAGATCGGCGTCTCGATGGCCAAGTTCGACGACAATTTCCTCACCGTGCTGCGCAACGGCATGATCGAGCAGGCCAAGGGCATGAGCGGCGTCGAGTTGCAGGTCGAGGACGCACAGAACGACGTCGCCAAGCAACTCGACCAGATCAAGAACTTCGCCGCTTCGGGCGTCGACGCCATCATCGTCAACCCGGTCGATACCTCGGCCACACAGGCGATGTCGGATGCGGCCGCCGCCGCCAAGATCCCGCTGGTCTACGTCAATCGCGAGCCGGTCAATGTCGACAAGCTGCCTGACAACCAGGCCTTCGTCGCTTCGAACGAGGCCGATTCCGGCACGCTCGAGACCAAGGAAGTCTGCCGCCTGTTCAAGGAAGCCGGCAAGAAGGAAGCCAACGTCTACGTGATCATGGGCGAGCTTTCCAACCAGGCCGCCGTGCAGCGCACCAAGGACATCGACAATGTCATCGCCACGCCGGACTGCAGCTTCATCAAGATCATCGACAAGCAGACCTCGAACTGGGATCGCGACCAGGCCCAGAACCTGATGGCCAACTGGCTGTCGACCGGCAAGAAGTTCGACGGCGTCATCGCCAACAATGACGAAAGCGCCATCGGCGCCATCCAGGCGATGAAGGCCGCCAACATCGACATGAAGTCGGTTGTCGTCGGCGGTGTCGACGCCACCCAGGACGCGCTTGCCGCCATGCAGGCGGGCGACCTTGACGTAACCGTGTTCCAGGACGCGGCCGGCCAGGGTGCGGGCGCGCTGGATGCGGCGCTGAAGCTGGCCAAGGGCGAGAAGGTCGAGCACAAGGTCTATGTGCCCTTCCAGCTCGTCACCCCGGCCAACATCGACAAGTTCTTGAAGAAGAACTGAGCGGCGGATAGCGGGAGCGGCGCTCTCAAAGCGTCGCTCCTCCTTCCCTCAGCGCCGGCAAGGCGCGAGGATCGACTGCGGCTGACGGAGGATAGAAAGACGTGGCACAGACATCTCATGGCGTCGGCGGTCTGACCTACGATGCGAAGAAGCGCGCATGGCCGGCCGAGTTCAATGTTTTCCTGGCGCTCGTCATCCTTGTCGTCGTCTTCGAGCTGATCGGCCGGATCTTTCTCGGCGACAGCTTCCTGTTCAACACCCGCAGCGACGTCAGCGGCATCTTCAACGAGGCGCGCCTGCAGATCATCATCCTGCAGGTGTCGATCGTCGGCATCATCGCCATCGGCGTTACGCAGGTGATCATCACGGGCGGCATCGATCTGTCCTCCGGCTCGATCGTCGGCGCGACGGCCATGATCGCCATGAGTTTCGCCCAGGTCGCGACCGTCAATGGCAATCCCAATCCCAAGGCGATGTTCCTGGCGCAGGGCTGGACCGACCTGCCGGTGATCGTCCCGGTGGTGGTGGCGGTCGGCTGCGGCCTGCTCGCCGGCATGGTCAACGGCGCGCTGATCGCCTACACGCGCATTCCGCCCTTCATCGCCACGCTCGGCATGATGGTGACCGCGCGCGGCATCGCCAAATGGTGGTCCAAGGGCCAGCCGATCTCGTTCCCGACAGACAGTTTCGCGGCAATAGGCAAGGGCCTGATGCCGGTCATCATCTTCCTGTCGCTGGCGGCGCTGTTCCAGCTGATCATGACCTACACCAGATACGGCAAGCATTGCTACGCCATCGGCTCCAACGAGGATGCCGCGCGCATGTCGGGCATCAAGATCGCCAACCACAAGATCCTCGTCTATGTCATCGCCGGCATTCTCGCGGCGCTCGCCGCCGTGGTGCTTTCCTCCAAGAACCTCACCGCCCAGGCCGGCATGGGCGTGATGTATGAGCTCGACGCCATCGCCATGGCGGTCATCGGCGGCGTCTCGCTGTCGGGCGGCCGCGGCTCGATCATCGGCACGGTGATCGGCGCGCTGATCTTCGGCGTCATCATCTCCGGTTTTACCTTCCTGCGCCTCGACGCCTACTATCAGGAGATGGTCAAGGGCGTGATCATCGTCGGTGCGGTCGTTCTCGACCAGTGGCGCCAGCGCATGCGGGCATTGAGGGCTTGACCATGTCAGACATCGTCCTGAAGACCGAAAACCTGACCAAGCGCTATGGCGGCGTGCACGCGCTGGATGGCGCCAACTTCGAACTGCGCAAGGGCGAGCATGTCGCCATCATGGGCGACAACGGCGCCGGCAAGTCGACCTTCGTGCGCCAGATCACCGGTGTCGAGCAACGCACAAGCGGCCAGATCTGGTTCGACGGCAAGGAAGTGAATTTCGCCGGACCGATCGAGGCCCGCGAGGCAGGTATCGAGACGGTGTTCCAGAACCTGGCGCTGGCCGACGATCTCGACGTGCCCTCGAACCTGTTCCTGGGCCGTGAAAGGGTGCTGTTCAACCTCGGGCCGTTCTCGATCCTCGACCGCCGCTATATGCGCAAGGCGACCGAGGCGGCGCTGGTCCGCACGGCGGTGAAGATCCCCAATCTGTCCAACACGATCCGCCACATGTCAGGCGGCCAGCGGCAGTGCGTGGCGATCGCCAGGACGGCGACCTTCGCCTCCAAGCTGATCATCATGGACGAGCCGACGGCTGCCCTCGGCGTGCAGGAGACGGCGCAGGTCGAAAACATCATCCGCACGCTAAAGGACAATGGCGAGCCGCTGATCCTGATCAGCCACAACATGCGCCAAGTGTTCGATCTCTGCGACCGCATCGTGGTGTTCCGGCGCGGCCGCATCGTCGCCAATCTGCGCAAGGAGAATACCGACGGGCAGGACATCGTCTCGTACATCACCGGCGCCAAGACCGGAGAGGCGGAACTCGCGGCGTAGGCGGCGTGGCTGCCCCGCTCCGGGACGATCCGCCACGCCGACAAAAATGAACTTGCCCCTTTCCTCGACAGGAAGGTGCGGACACAACTCTCTCGAACCCATCCCCTAGAGGAAAATTTCCATGACTGTTCGCTTCGCCCTCCTCGGTGCCGGCCGCATCGGCAAGGTCCACGCCCGCGCCGTGGGTTCCAACCCCCAGGCAAAACTGGTCGCCGTGGCCGACGCTTTCGAGAAGGCGGCGAGCGAATTGGCTGGTGCCTATGGCGCCGAGGTGCGCACCATCGACGAAATCGAGACCGCCAGGGACATCGATGCCGTCGTCATCTGCACGCCGACCGACACGCATGCCGATCTGATCGAACGCTTCGCCAAGGCCGGCAAGGCGATCTTCTGCGAGAAGCCGATCGACCTCGACGTCAAGCGGGTGGAGAGGTGCCTGGCCGTCGTCGACAAGGCCAAGGCGACGCTGATGGTCGGCTTCAACCGCCGCTTCGATCCGCATTTCGCCGCCGTGCGCAAGGCGATCGATGACGGCGCCATCGGCACGGTCGAGATGGTCACCATCACGTCCCGCGATCCCGGCGCCCCGCCGCTCGACTATATCGCCCGCTCCGGCGGCATTTTCCGTGACATGACCATCCATGACTTCGACATGGCGCGCTTCCTGCTCGGCGAGGAGCCGGTCGCGGTCAGCGCACACGCTTCGGTGCTTGTGGACAAAAAAATCGGCGAGGCCGGCGATTTCGATTCGGTCAGCGTCATCCTCGAAACCGCATCGGGCAAGCAGGCCGTCATCTCCAATTCCCGCCGCGCCACCTACGGCTACGATCAGCGTATCGAAGTGCACGGTTCGAAGGGCATGGTGGCTGCCGAGAACCAGCGGCCGGTGTCGATCGAACTCGCCAATGAGAAGGGCTATACGCGCCCGCCGCTGCACGACTTCTTCATGACCCGTTATCTGGACGCCTATGCCCTCGAGATCGCCGCCTTCATCACCGCGGCGACTTCAGGCAAGAAGGCGGCGCCGAGCGGCGCGGACGGCCTCGTCGCGCTCAAGCTCGCCCATGCGGCGCTGAAGTCGGCGACCACGGGCAAGACCGTCCGCTTGGACAAGTAAGAACGCATCCGGACCCAACGCACAGGAGCAGAGCGATGAGCGCATTCGCCGGTCGCAATTCGAACACCCGCGCCATCGTTACCGGCGGCGCGCAAGGCATAGGCTTCGCGGTCGCCGAGGCCCTGGCCGACGAGGGCTGCCGGGCGCTGGCGCTCATCGGCCGCTCGCAGGAGAAGGGCGACAAGGCAGTCGCCCATTTCAAGAAATCAGGCGTCGACGCGATTTTCATCAGCGCCGACGTTTCCAAGGTGGCCGACTGCAAGCGCGCGGTCGCCACCGCGCTCTCGCATTTCGGCAGCATCAACACGCTGGTCAATGCCGCCGCCACCTCGGCGCGCGGCTCGCTGGTCGAGACATCGGAAGAGCTCTTCGACCAGATCTTCGACACCAATGTGCGCGGTCCCTTCTTCCTGATGCAGGGCGTGGTGGCGCATTTGCTGGAGAAAAAGGCACCCGGCTCGATCGTCAACGTGCTGTCGATGTCGGCGCATACCGGCCAGTCCTTCCTGACGCCCTATTCGACCAGCAAGGGCGCGCTGATGACGCTGACCAAGAACGTCGCCAATGCCTATCGCTTCAACCGCATCCGCTGCAACGCCGTGCTGCCCGGCTGGATGGACACCGAAGGCGAGGGCATCGTGCAGAAGCAATGGCACGATGCGCCCGATGACTGGCTGGCGAAGGCCGAGGCCGCGCAGCCGATGGGCCAGTTGGTCAAGCCGGACCAGCTCGCGCGGCTGATCAGCTACATGGTCAGCCCGCAATCGGGCGTCATGACCGGATCGCTGGTCGACTACGACCAGAGCGTCGCGGGGTCGTCGCCGGAATAGGTTCATGCGAGCAGTCCGCGTGACACATCTTGAACCTATCGTATGTCTGTCTTTGTGAAGTCCTGACCGGTGTAGAGCAAAGCCAAATCATATGCCTTGCAACAGGCATAGGAAAAGCAATCGCCCATGTTGAGCTGCGCCGGCGAATTGACACCCTTGCCGTAGCTGCGTGCCGCTTCGACAGCGAGCCGCCCGACTTCAGCCGAAATGAGGACTTCGCCGATCCCCAAATCCTGCACGAAGCGGTCGACGGCGGCATTCGCCTTTGCGATTGCCGCCGGTTCCACGGGTGAAGGCAGGGGGGTCTTTGAACGCGCCAAGGCCATTGCGGTCTCGAAACGAACGACCGCCGAAATGAAGAAAGGCCCGCCATGGGCATCCATCCGGGCGGCGAGTTCTCCTGCCGTGGGCTCCGGGCGCAACAGAGCGACAGCCGCCGACGCGTCGATGAACAGGCTCATAGCCCGCCTGAAAGCTCGTCCGAATAGGCTTTCATATCGAAGTCAGGATTATCCTCTCCGATTTCGCCAGCCATTCTGACCGCCTCCGCCAAGCGTTCCGACACGGATTGGACAGCGCGGGCGCGCTCGATTTCATGCGTCAGAGCGCGGCGAACCGCCTCGGCCTTACTCGGCGCCTTTGTGAGGCGCTGCACCTCGAGTACCAGCCGGTCGACTTCCGTGTCCTTCACGTAAAGCGGCATCGGAGCATATCCTTTTTGGCATATCCAACATATGCATTCTTACATATCCATGCAAGACTCCTATCAGACGCGTGACATCCAACGCGACTTCAGCTATACGCCCACTCATGATCAACCTGACCGCCACGTATTGGTACTTTAGGAGCTCGCTGGCGGCGGGAGGATTGCGCTCGATCTGAAGATTGCAGCACCAAGATCCGAACAGCCGCCAGACCTGGCGGCTTTTTTGTTTCAGCCGGCAGGTTCCCAAACATAGTTTTACGCAATTCCGGACGGAAAAACGCTACGCACTTTTCCTGGAATTGCTCTAACAGGAGCAGAAAGCCGTGTTGACCACCACAGACGACCTTCGGGTCAAGGAACTCAGACTGCTGAGCACGCCGGAAGAGGTGATGCGCGAGATACCGCGCTCGCTGACGGCGACGCGCACCGTTGCCGCCTCGCGCAACGCCATCCACTCCATCCTGACAGGGGCCGACGATCGACTTGTTGTCATCGTCGGCCCTTGTTCCATCCACGATCCGGTCGCGGCCGTCGACTACGCCAGCCGTCTGGCGGCGCTGCGCGAGACCCTGGCCGACCGGCTCGAGATCGTCATGCGGGTCTATTTCGAGAAGCCGCGCACGACGGTCGGCTGGAAGGGCCTGATCAACGATCCCGACCTCGACGGCAGCTTCAACATCGACAAGGGCCTGCGGATGGCGCGCAACGTGCTTTCCGCCGTCAACAATCTCGGCCTGCCGGCGGCGACCGAATTCCTCGACATGACGACGCCGCAATACATTGCCGACCTCGTCGCCTGGGGCGCCATCGGCGCGCGCACGACCGAGAGCCAGATCCATCGCGAGCTGGCCTCGGGCCTCTCCTGCCCCGTCGGCTTCAAGAACGGCACCGACGGCAATCTCAGGATCGCCGGCGAGGCGGTGAAGTCGGCCGCCCAGCCGCACCATTTCATGGCGGTGACCAAGGGCGGGCGCAGCGCCATCGCGGCGACCACCGGAAACGAGGATTGCCATGTCATCCTGCGCGGCGGCATCGCGCCGAACTATGACGCGGCAAGCGTCGAGGCCGCCTCCGTCGAACTCGCGCGCATCGGTATCGCGCCCCGTCTGATGATCGACGTCAGCCACGCCAATTCGAGCAAGAAGCCCGAGAACCAGCCCAAGGTGGCAGCTGACGTGGCGGGCCAGGTGGCGGCGGGCGACGAGCGCATCATCGGCGTCATGATCGAGAGCAATCTCGTCGCCGGACGGCAGGACGTCGTGCCTGGCAAGCCGCAGGTCTACGGCCAGAGCATCACCGATGGCTGCATCGACTGGGCGACCACCGAGACAGTGCTACACGGCCTTGCCGGCGCTGTCGAATGGCGCCGCTCGGCGCGCCGCGCCATGCTGGACAGCCGGCAAGGGGCCGCCTGATACGGCCGACGATAGGGGAAGGGCGGCGCCGACAGGAATTACGCCGCCCTCAAGCCTTCCCATGCAGTGAAGACCGAGACCGCAAAGAGCAGCAGCCCGGCCGCCCGGCCGGCAAGAACGGTCGCCCGGGGATTGGCGATCAAAAGGCTGCGGCTGCGGCCGGCTGATATGGCGAGCCCGCCATAGATCGCGGCCTGCGTTAGCACGGTGAGCAGGCCCATGATCGTCGCCTGCATCCAGATCGGGCCGTAGTGCGGTTTCAGGAACTGCGGGTAGACCGCCAGGACGAAGAGATAGGCCTTGGGATTGATCAGGCAGGTCACGAAACCCTGGCGAAACGCCTTCCATGCGGAGCTGCTGCCGGCCGGTCCGTCATGCCCGACGGTGATGGAACTGCGCATCAGAGTCAGGCCGATGAATGCCATGTAGGCGGCGCCGGCAAGCAGCAGCGGTTTGAACAGGATCGGCACGAAATGCATCAGCAAGCCGACGCCGATCGCACCGTTAAGCGTATGCACCATGCCGCCGACCATGATGCCGCCGGTCGCCGCAAGCCCCCTGTCGCGTCCGCCGGTCAGCGCATTGGCAAGCACGAACAGCATGTCCATGCCTGGAACAGCGATGATGCCGAACAGGAGAAGAAAGAAAAGCCATAGATTTTCCGCGTAGCTCATGTCAGTTGCCTGTCGCCTCTTACCGGCGTGCCGCCAAGGAATTGTTGCTTTTCAACCCGATAGGCGATCCTATAGATCGAGCCAACTGACGATGGTGTGTCAGTTGTGATCGCTGCCGGTGAGAAAAATGCGCAAGGCATCGCGCCTGTTCGAGATCATTCAGATCCTGCGGCTGGCCAGGCAGCCGGTGACGGCGGCGATGATTGCCGCGCAGCTGGAAGTGACGATTCGCTCGATCTACCGCGACATCGCGGCACTGCAGGCCATGCGTGTCCCGATCGAGGGCGGCCGTGGCATCGGCTACATACTGCGCCCCGGCTTCGACCTACCGCCGCTGATGTTCTCGATCGAGGAGATGGAGGCGATCGTGCTGTCGCTGGCGCTGCTGGAGCGCACCGGAGACGACGAACTCAAGCAGGCGGCCAAGCGCGTCGGCGCCAAGATCGCCGGCGCGGTGCCGCCGCCCTTGCGCCAGACGCTCGACGCCAATGCGTTGCATGCCTGGGGCTTCGCCGCGCCCTCCGCCGGTACGATCGACCTGGCGCTGGTGCGCCGCGCCATCCGCGACGAGGAAAAGCTCGACCTTTCCTACCGCGACGAACTCGGCCGGACCTCCGAGCGGCTCATCCGCCCGATCGCGCTGATCTACTACGCCGAGACGGCCAACATCGTCGCCTGGTGCGAACTGCGCCAGGCGATCCGCAATTTCCGCAGCGACCGCATCGAGGATTGCCAGCCAACCGGCCTACACTTCAAGGGCCAAGGCGATAGGTTGCGGCAGGTTTGGGTGGACGGCTGGGAGACGAACACGGCTGTCGGTGGTTGAGATCGCGGATGGGCTGCCGCAGCGCGATTGGTTTGATAGGCTGGCGCCGCCCCTCATTGCCCTGCCGGGCATTTCTCCCCGCATAGTGACGGGGAGAAAGGTCGCCTTGTCCGAACCGGATAGATAGGTAACAGAATGGACCGATAGCATGGGTGACAGTTTTCTTGTCCGCCGGGAGGACCGGCGATGGTTTGGCGAGCGACTGGCATCATGGACGAGCGGCTTCGGTTTGTAGTGGATTGCCTGGCCGGCGAGGAGACGATGAGCGCGCTTTGTGGGGCCTACGGCATATCGCGCAAGAGCGGCTACAAATGGCTTGGTCGCTATCGGGAGTTTGGCCCGGAAGGTTTGCATGATCTGCCGCGGGCGCCGCTCGAGCCCGGCCGAGCAACGGCAGCGGAGCTGGTGGATCGGATTTTGGCGAAGAAGCAAGCGCATCCGCTGTGGGTCCAAAGAAGATCATTGCGCGCCTGAGACGCAGCGAGCCCTGCTGCGACTGGCCGGCGGTCTCGACGGCAGGCG
>NZ_JAIUGQ010000041.1:0-55305 GCF_020164715.1 Mesorhizobium sp. ESP7-2 | reverse complement strand
CGAGCGCTTCTCAAGCTCGCTGAATCTGGACATGCAAAACCCCCGAAGGTTGCGTCCAACTTTCGGGGGTCAGTTCATCGGCTCCGGGCCTTTTACAATCACTCCAACGGATCTTGCTTCCTCGAAGATGCCGCGTGTCGGCATCGTGTCTTATCTTGGCCATGATAGCGGCCTGTGAGACAATTGGCGTGATGAGGGCCAACAATTCGTCTACGGCCTCGATATAGTGTCGCGGTCCAGGAATCGATGATATGAACCCTGTCGGGTAGCGCAGATCATAATCTTGATTGATATGGGCTATCTGGTTCGCCAGCGGTTTGATGAGTTGGTGGGCGACAACAAGCCCTTGCTTTTCACACTCGGCAAAGACCAATCCCACATCGTGCCGCAACTGACCTCTGCCTAAGGCAGGCTTCTGCGTCCCTTTCGCCACCAGATACGATTTCAAAATCACCTCGATGGCGTGAGCCAGTAGGAAGTAGGCCGGATAGCTGAGCCCAGGCTCGTTGCACTCGGCAACGATCTGGAACGCCCGATAATAAGATTGACCCCGCTGCAGCAAATCCCCGGCGAAGAAGCCCGAGCGGCTGGGGCATCTCCCAGAGACTTGCCGATACCTGGTTAAGACCGACTGCCGCCACGGTTCTCTTTCTAGTCCGCTATTCCCCATCCTATCGCGATTCCTACACCGATCACGATTCCCATCATCAAATTGCCAGCGAGGCGAAACGCCAAGGCGGTCGCAGCGGCGCGCAACTCCGGCCTCTGCTGCTGCAAGCCGATCAGCTCGTCAAAAACTCGTTCCATGTGCTTTCTCTCCTTCGGGCGATTCCCGTGTAGATCGGCGCCTAGCGAAGTCGAGTTGTGTAGATATGCTCTAGATCAGCCGATTTGCGGCCGTCTGTGAAGACCCTGAACACCCTGAAAATGTTTGGCTCCCCGGGATCGACGAAGCTGAGAAATTCGAATTCGCGATTCCCCTACGCCAGAATGCGCCCTCGGTGACGAAGATGCGCAAACGTGATCGTGACCGCGCAGAAGCCCTACGCCTTGCTGGCGGGCCAAAGCCGACGCTGAGAGACCGAGCTGCGGCCCTCGCTCGCGAGCGTGGCGAGGTGCGAACGGCTGAACTGACAGCAATCGGCATTCCCCGCTGCTACCTAGCCCGGATGTGCGATGAGGGCTTGCTCATCAAAGTCGGTTATGGAGTATATCGCGCCGCCAAACGTGATGCTGCTTGATGCGTATCCCGTCGCCGTCTTGTGCGGTGATCTCGCGACGGTCAAAGCCAGCGGCGAACCTCGGCCTTGTAGCGGCGGTAGTCGTCGCCGAACTTCGCTTCGAGATAGCGCTCCTCGCGGGCGATCACCTGCGTCTGGATCGCGATCAGCACCAACGGGAGCAAGGCGAAGGCGATCGGCCCGTCGAGGCCGATGGCAAGGCCGCTATAGATAAGCGCCATGCCGAGATACATGGGATTGCGGGTCCACCGATAGGGACCGGTCGTTGCTATGAGGGTCGTTGGCTGCGACGGGGGAACGTTGGTGCCCAGCCGCCGGAACAGCCCCGCCGCTGCAAGCATCATCGTCGCGCCGGCAGCGAACAGCAGAGCGCCCGTCGCCGCCAGCAACCGCCAGTCGATGCCGAAAGAGCGCAGGGTGACGAACCGCTCCACCGCCAGCCCTAACAGCAGCGCTCCCAGATAGACGAAGGGCGGAGGGAAGCGCACACCCGCGCTGTCCGGTTCGACGGCCATGCTCATCCTCCTTTCCGTCTTCTCAAACCAGCATCGACTGCTGGGCGGAGATACCCGCCGTCGCGCCCTGCGATATTGCCGTGGTGACCGAGGCCATGGCTGGATTTGCAAGATCGCCGGCGGCGTAGATGCCGGGCATGCTGGTTTCGCGTCGCTCGTCGACCTTGAGGGCGGTGCCGAGCGGCGTATTGACCGTGGCGAGGCCCAGTGATTCATGCAGGCTTGCGGAAGGCTTGTTGCGCGGATGAGCGAACAGGATGTCGACCGCGGCATTGAGGCCGCTATCGAGATTAACGGTGGTGATATGGCCCCGGTGATGGGCGATTTCGGCGATCTGGCCATCAACGACGGGTATGTTGCGGCGCGCCAGATCGGCCCGGATATCGGGTGAAATGTCGTGACTATCGGCGAAGACCGTCAACGTTTCGGTCCAGTCGTGGTAAAGCCTGACATAATTATGCGACGACGAACCGGACCAGACGAGGCCCCAATGCTGGTCGGCGACTTCAAAGCCATCGCAGTAGGGGCAGGGCACGATGGATGTGCCCCAGCTTTCGGTAAAGCCCGGAACATCAGGCATCTGGTCGGCAACGCCATAACTCAGGATCAGGCGGCGCGCCCCAAGGCTTTCGTCATCGCCAGTGAGGACGGAGAAATTGTCGATGGTGCCGGAGATGCTGTCGGCCCGGGCATCGACCAGCTTGACTGTGGGATAACGCGCCAGTTGCCGCCGCGCCTCGGCCAGGATGTCCAGCGGTGGCTTGTGATCGTGGCCGAGCACACCATGCGAGTGGCCGGCGAAGCGATTGCGCGGCAGGCCGGTATCGAGAACGGTGACCTTGCGGCGGGCACGGCCGAGCTGCAGGGCGCCGGCGAGACCGGCAAAGCTGCCGCCGATGATGATGACGTCATCCATGGTGATGGGCTCCGTGTTGTGGATGGAGGGGGGTTCGGCTGAGCCTTGCGCGATGGCGGCGCAGAGAAACTCGAGTTGAAGGACAGGGTAAAATCCAATCTTTGGCTTGCATATTTCCGATACTACGTGGTATCGTAATTCGATAATTAGGATACTGTCAAGGACTGGAATTGTCGTGACTGAAAATAGCCAGGGCCGGCGCGGCCGGCCCGCCAACGAGGCGCTTGGCCAAACCATAGTCGACGCCGCGGGCGAACTCTTTGCGGAACTGGGTTTTCAAGCGACGACATTGGACATGGTCGCTCAGCGGGCGAAGATATCCAAGCTCAGCATCTACAGGCACTTCGAGAACAAGGAGGCCCTGTTCAGCGAGGCCTTTGCGGCCCGCTGCCATCAGTTAATACCACAGGCCCTTTTTGAAGACGTCGACGGTTCGGCCGAAGATCAGCTCATGGCGGTGGGATCATCCCTGCTTCGCACGCTGTTGCGCCCGGGCGTCCGCAGCGTCGAAGCCATGGTCATGACCGACAGCACGAATCAACAAGCGTTGAGCAAGCTCCATTACGAAGCCGGACCCGCCCACATCATCGCTCAAGTCGAGGCCCTGTTGCGCCAGTTGCACGCGAAGGCGGTTCTGGACGTGCCCAATCCTCTTCGGTCCGCCCGCTTGTTTGCCGCGCTTTTCAAAGGATGCGATCTCCTGATTATCGCACGCTTCGACGAGGCGAGAGCAGAGAACGACAACGAAATCGAATCCTATTGCCGGTCGGCCGTCGCCATGTTCGTCGCCGCGCACGGTGGCAACGACCACGCGGGCGGACAGCCTAGACGAGGATCCTCGATGTTCTGACACTCTGGAAGCAGGACTATCGAGATCAAAGAGTATGGGAGAAATTGCACGCTGGCGCGCAGCATCGCGCCATGGCGTAGAAGAGGCCGTGGCTCCGGTATATCGTTCGCGGCGCAGCGCCGAAACCCACCGCCAAGCACCTGTCTTTCCACGCCAGGGCCGCCGTTTATGCGACGAAAGTTTCGGAGGGCTGGGCGGCCATAGTCGCTACTGCTATCCTATGCCCGTCGTCATCGATTTCGTGGCCCGACACTGACAACGCCAGCAGGAGAGAAGCGTGGCGTAGGGAGCTATCGTACGCTGGCGCGCGGTATCGCGCCCTAGCGTAGGAAAAGGCGTGGCTCCCCGGGCCGGATTCGAACCAGCGACCAACCGGTTAACAGAGGCTTTCCACCGCTATTTCGTGCAACGTGGCGCGACGCCTTGCGAGCCTGAAACCCTTACACAGCAAGGCATTTGTTGTGGCGTTATGTTCCGGCATGTCGCGTGGTGTATCGACAAAGCGCATGTTTGGGCGTACCTATTTCCGTACCTAAGGAAACCGGTTGCCCGAGGGACATCATGCCGACCGTCGAATTGACCGATCGCTTTTGCCAGTCCGCCAAGCCGATCGATGGACGCCAGACCGACTATTTCGACACCGTGGTCAAGGGGCTTTGCCTTCGCGTCTCGCCCGCCGGCACCAAGGCTTGGAACCTGGTCTACAGCAAGGCCGATGGGAAGCGCGCGCGATTGAAGATCGGCCGCTATTCGGAAATACCCCTTGGCGGCGACGAGGGCGCCCGGCAGCGAGCAAAGAACATGCGGGCGAGTATCGGCGACGGCGGCGACCCGATCGCCGAGAAAAAGGCGCTGGCGTCTTCACTGACCGTTGCTGACATGGTGGACAACTACATCGTCCGCCACGCCAAGACGAAGCGTAGCGGCGACGAGATTGCACGGCGGCTACGCAAGAACGTTTCCGACGTCATCGGCGATACTAAGCTGTCAGACCTTCACCGCCGCGACCTCACCCGCTGTATTGATGCAGTGAAGGACAGGGGCGCTCATGTAGAGGCTAACCGCATTTTCGAGGATATGCGGGCGATGGTGAGATGGGCGCGCGGGCGCGGCGACCTCGATGAAAATCTCGTAGAGGGAATGAAGCGACCAACCGAGACGGCAGAGCGCGACCGGGTGCTCGCGGCCGACCAGATCAAGACCATGTGGGCAGCGCTACCTGATGCCGATATGCGGGAGAGCACCCGCCGCATCCTGCGCCTTTGCCTGATCACCGGGCAGCGCGTCGGAGAGATTTCCGGGATGGTCCGCGACGAGATCGACCTCGATCGGCGCGTCTGGACGATCCCGCCGGCCCGGGCGAAGAACAAGCGCGAGCATGTCGTGCCCCTCTCGGGCATGGCCGTGGCCATCATCCGCGACCAGATTGAGGCGATCGAGGCGCTATCCGAGCGCAAGGACCGCGCCGTGCCTCACTGGGTTTTCCCCGGGCCCGGTGGTCGCGCCGCTGTCACAGGCGCGTCGATCCCGAAGGCAGTGAAGCGCGAGGAAGTGATTAAGCGCGGCGTCTCGACCGTCATGGGGATAGCGCCTTGGACGCCGCATGACCTTCGCAGATCGGCCGCAACCCACATGGAGGAAATCGGCATTTCGCCTTTCATCATCGGGCATGTGCTGAATCATGTGTCCGCGACGAAGGCGAGCATTACCAGTCGCGTCTACGCTCGATACGACTATGCCAAGGAAAAGCGCGAGGCGCTGGAACTATGGGCCGATCGGCTCACCGGGATCATTGCGGGCAAGGGCGATGTTGTTCCCCTTCGGAAGGCGGTGGCGTGAATGCTGACCCCTGAAGAGGAAGAACGGAAGGCGGCCCTTTTAGACGAATTGAAAAGGCTCGAAGATGGCGCGCGGGCGCGGTGGATCGAAGAGGCCCAGTCCAAAACCTATAGCTTCGCCAACATTCCCAACAGCGCCGATCTCGCCATAGCGAAAGAGTTTCAGAAGGTGTTCGGCCGGCACATCGAAGACGTCCGCTATAGTGAGCATATGGCTATCGTCCTGCACTCGAAAATGATGAGCGGGATTTTCGGCAATCCTACAGAGACAATCCGACGCTCGACATTCGACGCGGATTTGAAGCGCCTTCGTAAGGCCGTTCAGCTTTTTGCAGAACATCCGACCGCCTATTGGCAGCATGTAGCCTCCGCCAGTTTCGAGGCAGGGCAAGGCGACCGTATTGCAGAAGGAGCGCATGACGTGTTCGACTTTGTGCTCCGGGTGCAGGGGTACGCGGACGAGGGAATTCTGCCCGAAGTGCTGAACAAGTACGAAGCTTGGGCTCGCCAGGCAGTCGGACAGCTTCCGGATCGTCGGAATATCAATTGGGAAGCCGTCCACGCGGTGATGATGCTCCGAGCTTATTGGGAGTCCTGGGCGGAGATCCCAGCACCACGCCGTGCCCTCAACCCAGAGTCACCATTCGCGGATTACCTCCGCGATGCTTTTGCGTTCTTCCAAATCAACGGTGACCCGATATCGGCGTTCAAGCGGTGGGCGGCGCTCGCCGATGAGGATCAAAACCTAGTCGTGTAAAGTAGTACAGAAGTCGGGAAAATAGCCGGCTTCTATACGATTACCACGCCGCGCAACGTCGCGATGTTCCCTGCGTCAACATACGCAAGGAACAGACGCTATGCACCAGAATGCATTTCCCGACTTAGCCGACGAGGCTACCGCCTGCCAGATTATCGGCGGCGAAAATACGCCAATCCATCGCTCTACTTTGTGGCGCGGTATTAATGCCGGCCGCTATCCCAAGCCGCTCAAGATCGGTCCCAGCACTAATCGCTGGCGCGTCATCGAGTTGCTGGCCGTGCTCGATAGGGCGGCCGCCGAGCGGGGCGAGGTGGCGGCATGACCGACGCCATCTTGAAACTGCGCAGCATCCGCTCCGGCTTGGCCGGCATAGCCGAACTCCTTGTCGCCGTTCTCGATGACCTCGACGGCGATCCCAACCTCGAAGACGGCGCCGACGTCGAGGGCGTGAACGAAGACGGCGGTGACATTCTCGACGAGCCGCACGACGGCCGCGACGGCGACGACGAGCCATCGTTGGGGTGGACGGAAAAAGCCTCGCTCGGGGGAAACCTGGGCTGCTTCGGAAGCAATGTGGATTTGGAGCATGACCCAGCCGAGCTTGGCGAGCCGGAGGATGGCCTATGAGGACCTCCGCCGATTCCCCTGCCGTCCGCTGGTTGCTCGCCAATCCGCCCGAGAAAAGGGCCAGCGCCGCAATCCCGGCCCTCAAGGAAAACTTCGGGCTGGATCTGAAAGAAGCCGTCCGCGCCATCAAGACCGCAAACGACATCCGCGCGAAAAGGCGGGCACCTAAGCGGCTCGAAGCCCCGCAACCCACCCTGGCAAAAAAAATCGCCAAGGCCGTTCGAGCTAAGGCCGTTCGAAAGGCTCGGTCATGAGCGGCCCGCGTGATCTTCGCCGCGGCTCGAAGCCATTCGAGCGCGCCAATCCTACCGAGGCCATCGGAAGCAAAAGCCACTTCCTCATCGAGCGCTGGGGCGTCGGCTGGGCGATTAACGTGCATCGGCGTGGCCAGGCGGTCCAGACCATCATGTGCAAGACCGAGGGCGAGTTGAACCGGGAGCGGCGCCGGCTGTCCGACGAAGGGCTCATCGGCATTAACGGAGGCGCCCGATGACGCACCTGCCCTTCATCCAGCAATCTTGTGGAGACGTGCTGGCGGAAACGGCGCATCTCTCTACCGAGGAGTTTGGAGCCTATCAGCTTCTGGTCTTTGCCTTCTGGCAGCATGGTGCGCTGCCGGAGGATGACACCCGGCTGGCGCGGATCGTCCGCGCCACGCCAGAGCGATGGGCCGTGATGCGCGACACACTCTCGGAGTTATTCGGCGTCGATTGGATGCCGGAACGGTTGGCGGAACGTCGCGATGAAGTCGAGGCCACGCACCTCAAGAACAAGGCCAACGGCAGGAAGGGCGCACAGGCCAGATGGAACCGGAATGGCGAGGCCAATGGCGGGGCTAATGGCGAGGCTATTAGCCGGGCCAATGGCGAGGCCAATGGCGAGGCCAATGGCAACCATAACCATAATTATAATTCTCCCGGCCATGAAGGAAAAGCACTGCCCTATACGCACGCACGCGCGAGAGAAGATGTCGTTGCGAAAATGGCGCCGCCGACGACATATCCAAGACGGGCCGCGGCTGGAGATCCCGGCGACAAGGTTGACCAGCGGTTCGACACGAGGGAAGCCGCTGGCAAATGGCTTGCCGATGCGGGCGCGTTTCCAGGCGATACCGCCTTCGCTCAATGCGTCGACAAGCTGATGCAGGGCAATGCCACCTGGGGCGACGTGGAGGCGGCGGCATGACCGTGCTCGCCCTCATCCTCGCAGCCTTCGTCATCGGCTTCCTGTTCGGCGACCGGCGCGCGGTGAAGCAATTCAACAACCTGGTCACCGAGCATAACGACCGGCTAGAGCGCTTCGTGCTGGACCGCGAGTTGATGCTGTCAGAACCCGATGACGAACCAACGTCGCCGACGCGCCACTAGGACTGTATTCCCATAAGCCATTGCTTATCGGCTGACGTTCGGCTATAGGATTGTAATCCTACATCGGCGCGGCGGTGTGAATGGTTCCCCTTCAAAGCAAACTGGCGCAGCCGACCGCGCATCTGGTCCCAATGCCCGCGAAAGGCATGGGGGCCAAGACCGCTCCGGGCTGTTCCTCTCTCTCTCCCAAGATTTCCGGCGAAAAGACGGCGGCCGGCACCGCTGTCGCCTTCCTCGAAACCCTGAAAATCCCTGAAGGACCGAAAGCCGGGCAAAAGCTCAGGCTGGCGGAATTCCAGAAAAAGTTTGTCCGGGGCGCTCTCGATCCCGAAAACATGGTCGCGGTGCTCTCCATCGGGCGCGGCAATGCCAAGACGGCGCTTGCGGCCGGCCTGGCGCTCGGCGCCGTGATAGGCGAGTGGGACGACCAGCCGAAACGCGAGATCCTTCTGGCCGCGCGCAACCGCGACCAAGCCAAGACGGCTTTTGGTTTCATCGTCGGCTTTGTCGAGCGGCTTCCGAAGGCGAAGCGCGAGCAATTTATCATCCGGCGCGGCTCCAGGCTCGAGGTTGAGTTCACCGGCAAAGGCGGCGGGCTCGCCCGATGCATCGCAGCCGATGGCCGTTCGATCCTGGGAGGCGCTCCTACGCTCGCCATCCTCGATGAACGGGCGGCATGGGAACGCGAGAAAGGCGACGCGCTCGAAAACGCCATCCTATCCGGCCTGGGCAAGCGCAACGGCAAGGCGCTGATCATCTCGACGTCGGCGCCCGACGACGCGAACACCTTCTCCCGGTGGATGGATGAACCCCCTCCCGGAACCTATGTGCAGGAGCATCGCCCGTCCTTCGGTCTACCCGCCGACGACGCGGAGTCGCTGCTGATCGCCAATCCCGGCGCGGCCGAAGGCATCGGCGCTTCGCTCGAATGGCTCCAGGCGCAAGCCCGGCGCGCCATCGCCCGCGGCGGCTCGGCTCTCTCCAGCTTTCGCAATCTCAATCGCAATGAACGTGTCAGCACCGCAGACCGCTCCGTCCTGGTGACGGTCGACGAGTGGCTATCGGCCGAAGTCTCGCCCGACGCTCTCCCGGCGCGCGAAGGCGAGTGCATTCTCGGGATTGACCTGGGCGGCTCCCGTTCCATGTCGGCCGCCGCGTTCTACTGGCCCGCAACCGGCCGCCTGGAGGCAGTCGGCACATTCCCGGCCAAGCCCGGCCTTGCCGATCGGGGCGCCTCCGATGGCGTATCCGGCCGGTATCTGGAGATGAAAGAGCGGGGCGAGCTTTCCGTGCTGGGCGAGAACACGGTTCCGCCCGGCCCATGGCTTGCGAGTGTCGTCAAGCTGGTGGACGGCGCGACCATTTCATGTGTCGTGGGCGACCGCTTCCGCCATGCCGAATTCATGGAAGCCATGCAGGGCGCCGGGCTGAAAGTCCCGTTCATTTGGCGCGGTTTTGGCTGGAAAGACGGCTCGGAAGACATCGAACGCTTCCGCCGCGCGTTGTTCGACGGGCTTGTGAAAACCCGTCCCTCCCTGCTTCTGCGCTCCGCCTTTGCCGATGCGATCACGCTGATTGACCCGGCCGGCAATCACAAGCTGGCGAAATCGCGCTCGCTCGGCAGGATCGATGCCGCCGCCGCGGCCGTTCTGGCGATTTCGGAAGGCTCCCGGCGCAATGCCCGACCGGCCCGACAGGCGAGGGTCGCCGAATGGGTATGAACGGGCGGGCCGGCTATCACGTCTACCGCTCCGCGCGCTGGCAAGCCCTGCGGCTCCAGGCGAAGCGGCGTGACGACTTCAAATGCACCTCCTGCGGTTCCCGCGGGCGGCTGGAAGTGCATCACGCGAAGTCTGTACGCGACCGGCCGGACCTCGCCTACGACCTCGCCAACCTGACCTGCCTTTGCCCGACCTGCCACGTGCAGATCGAACGGGGCCTGACCAAACCGACCGCCGCGTCAATCGCGTGGCGAAATCTGCTCAACGAAAGGAACTACCAATGCTTGAATCCGTGAAAATCCAGCGGCGCCAGAGTGAAATCCGGCAGTCGCTCGCCGAACTGGTCGGCAAGGAAAAGCCGTCCGACGACGAAACCCGCAAGATGGGCGAATTCGATGTCGAATATCGCTCGAACGAAACCCGCTACCGGGCGGCCCTCATTTCCGAGGATACCGAACGTCGGGACGCCAAGGGCGAGCTCGAAACGCGCTCCGACAAGGACTATGCCGACCTGATCGGCAAGTTCGAAATGCGCCAGATTGCGCTTGCCCTGGACGAGGGCCGCCAGCTTGACGGTCCGACCGCTGAAATCGTGCAGGAACTGCGATCGCACGGCGGTTATCGCGGAATGCCTATCCCGTGGCAGGCGCTCGAAAAGCGCGCCGGCGAGACCATCGCGAGCGGCGTTCCCGACCCCAAGGTGACGGCGCCGATCATTGACCGCATTTTCGCCGACTCGGCTGCGGTGCGCATGGGCGCCAGCATGATCAACATTGATCACGGCTTGCTCGAATATCCGGTCACCACCTCTGCCGTTGCCGCCGCGTGGCAGACGTCGGAAACCGGCAGCGTCGGCGGGCCGACCGCATACGCCACGACCGACAAGCCGCTTGCGCCAAACAACACGCTCGGCATCACCATGAAGGTCACGCGCAAGGCGTTGAAGCAGACTGGCGATGCGCTCGAGCAGGCAGTGCGGCGAGACATGAACGGCGCCATGGCCGTCGCAATGGATAAGGCGGTCTTCCTGGGTGCAGGCGCTTCGGGCGAGCCGGCCGGCGTGTTTGTCGGCTCCTATGGCATCACGTCGACCGCCGTCAATGCGGCGGCATCCTGGGCCGCCTTCCGTGCCGCGGTGACCCGCTTCATCGTCGCCAATGCCGCCGCCGGTCCCGGCTCCGTCAATCTGCTGATCCGTCCCGAGATTTACGACTTCATGGACGATACGCTGATCGACATGACGGCCGTTTCGGAGTGGGACCGGCTCACCAAGAACATCCCGCTTTCCAACGTCGTCATGTCGTCCAACGCGCTCGCCGCGCCTACCGGCGGCCCGCCCACTGCAAGCAAGGCGCTGCTCACGACCACCGTTGGCGGCGTCCCGCCGATCTTCGTCGGCACCTGGGGAGCTATCGACCTGATCCGCGATCCCTACAGCGACGCGGCATCGGGCGGCCTGCGGCTCACCGCGCTCGCCACCATGGACGTGACCGTTTCCCGGCCGGCGCAGCTCGAAATTCTGACGGGCGTCGCCAACGCCGAAGCGGGTAGCTGATATGCTCTATGGCGTCCCGATAGCCTTCGAAGTCCGCGCCGAGGGCGGAGCGACCCGGCTTTCGGGGCGCTTTCCCTATATGGCGGAAACGACCCTTGGCGATGGCAGGCGAGAAACCTTCGCGGCCAAGGCCTTCCGCTCCCGCATCGATGCCGGCGAGAACATCTTTCTCCTCGCCGGCCACGATCAAGAAAAGCCGCTCGCCTCTACGGAGGCGGGCTCCCTCACGCTTCGCGACGATGCCGACGCGCTCCACATCGAGGCGCGCGTCGTGCCGTCGACCACGTGGGCAAACGATGCGCTCGCGGCCCTCGCTTCCGGGCTCACCAAGGGCCTTTCGCCGGGCTTTCGCGTCCCTTCGGGCGGCGACATGGTGACCCGCTCCGATGGCAGTCTGCTGCGCACCGTCAACCGGGCTGACCTGTTCGAAATCAGCATGGTGACGCGGGGGGCATACGGCCAAGCCCAGATCGCGGCGCGCAATTGGCAACCCGTCCCGATTCGCGAGCCTGCCGATGCGGGCCTTCGCCGCGCGCTTAGCCGCTGGAGGGCCTGACATGACGGCGACCACCATCAAACAGACCGAAAGCGTGCCCGAGGCGTATCCTGTGCGCCCGGACGGTCTTTCCGCCGCCGCCGCTGCGATTGATCCCGACGTCATCTGGCAGCGCATCGAGGCCTATGTCGCGTACCGCTGGAGTGAGCGGGACGTGGAATGGATCGTTGAGGGCTGCGGCGATTGGAGCCCGCCCCTGGCGCCGGCCACCATCGCAACGGTCGAGATATGGCAGGGCGACGCCTGGGAAACCGTCACGCTCTCGCCTTCAGCCGTGGGCGGTTACTGCCTCCGAGGCGGCACCTACCGCTTCGCCGGCACCGTGGGCGGCGATGTGCCCGCCGCCGTTCTGGAGGCATTCCGACGGCTCGCCGAATACATGGCCGCCGATACCGGCAATCCCGGCGCCACTTCCGAGCGGATCGAAATCCCAGGCGTCCAGACGACCGAAATCAGCCGCTCGGCACCATGGATGGCGCGAGCAATGCAGAATAGCGGCGCGGGCGACCTCCTGCGCGCATATCGGAGGGCGTGACCATGTGGCCGTTCAAAAAACAAACGGCAAATTTGCCGGTTGAAGCACGCTCCAGCGCCTCCGGCTTCACGTCCGAGATAATCGCCGCGCGCGAATCCTACATTTCCGGGCGGCGCGGGCTGGCCGAGCTTACCGCCACGTCGCAATCCTGCATCAGCTTGTGGGAGAACGGCTTCAGCCTGGCGGCCGTGAAGGGTACAGGCGTGCTCGACCGGCGCACCATGGCCATGCTTGGCCGCTCGCTGGCCCTGCGCGGCGAGGCGCTGTTCCTGATCCGCGACACTCTCGTCCCTTGCTCCGATTGGGATTTGGCGACGCGGGGCGGCGTTCCTCGGGCCTATCGCGTCAGCGTTTCGGAGGCGGGCGGCGGCACGACCCAGACCGTCCTGGCCGGCGAAGTCCTTCATCTGCGCATCGGCTCCGATCCGGCGGCGCCTTGGCTCGGCTCGGCTCCCTTGAAGCGGGCAAGCCTCACCGCTGCCATGCTCCAGGCCGTCGAAAGCGCCTTGGCCGAGGTGTTCGAAAATGCCCCGATCGGTTCCCAGATCGTTCCCTATCCCGAAAGCGCTGACACGAACATGACGACGCTCGGGCGATCGTTCCGAGGCCAGCGCGGACGTGTCCTCTTGCGCGAATCGGTCAACGTCTCGGCTGCCGGCGGTCCGGCGCCAGCGGTGGACTGGAAACCGGCCGACGTGACGCCGGACCTTGAACGCAGCATGTCGCTGGAAACCCTCTCTGCCGCCCGCGAGGCCATCGCAGGCGCGTTCGGCGTACTGCCGGCCCTCTTTGCCTCGAATGCGCAGGGACCGCTTGTCCGTGAAGCGCAGCGCCACCTTGCACAATGGACATTGCAGCCGATCGCCGAAGCCTTGGCCGAAGAGGCCACCGACAAGCTCGGCTCTACCGTGTCGATTGACGTGATGACGCCATTGCAGGCCTTCGATGCCGGCGGCTCGGCCCGCGCCTTCACCACACTCATTCAAGGGCTGGTGGCGGCCAAGGAAGCCGGGCTCGATCCGGGCGCGATAGCCGGGGCCCTCGCCAAACTCGATTGGGACGACAAAGCAGCTTGAACAGCGAGGGCCGGCAATGCTCGCGAAAACACCTTACACCGAGATTTACCTCCGCAAGATCCAGGCGCAAAGCGACGAGAAGATGCTCCGGCAGCGCATCTCCGCCGCGAAGCCAAAGCCGCGGCAGCTGAATCGCGATCGCCACCGCCATCTCGTAGGGACGGTGGCCGACATCTTGCGGGAAGGCCAGCCGACGAATTTTGCATTCGAAGGCCCGGTCACGCATGGGCTCCGCGTCTCCCTCATCTTGCAGGGCTGGCCCTGGCTCGATGCCGACCTCGCCGCCGCCGATGTCGTTGGCGCCGCTCTTCGCCAGATTGGCGCCGTGAGGCCGACCTGGCAGCAAGGGCAGATCGGTTACACCGAGGACGTGACCGCCGAGCACGAACGATGCGCCAATTCCGACTGTGGCAAGCCAGTAGTGATCGGGCTGAACGGCAAGCCGCGAAAATATTGCTCCGATCTGTGCCTTACACGCCACCATGCGAAAATGGCGTCTCGGCACGGCTTCCAGCGGACGCGCGCGGAGTATCTGGCTTTTCACGCCGCCAATCGCGCGAAGAAAGGCGAGGGCGAGCGTGATTGCGACCGTTGCGGGGCTCGCTTCAGGCAGGGCAAGAACGTCGCGCGAACCTATTGCGACGCTTGCAGAGGAGCGGTGCGAAGAGCTCGCCGCCTGAAAGAAAAGCCATGCGCGCACTGCGGCACGATGTTCCAGCCGCGATATGCCGATGCGAAGTTTTGCGCACGGGCGTGCCTCGCCCTAGCTTTTTCCCGTCCGGAAAAGCAGTGCGAATGCTGCCAGAAGGTGTTCCGGCCGAAATCCAATAGCTACCAGCGCTTTTGCGGCGATGCGTGCAAATTCCGATCGTACAAGCGCAAGCCGAGTGCGATGCGATGTGAGGCGGCCGAATAAAAAAGGCCCCGCTCGCGCGAGGCCTTTCATCAGCTACCCTCTGGCATTGGCACTATGACTTTCCCTTGGGTTAGCAAAAGCTCTTCCTCCGGAAGCCCAGCGCACGAGCGCGGACAAGGATCTAAAACCCTATTCCCCGGGCGGCTGACAGAATCATACGTGCCTCATCGGCGGCGCCCGAGCAAGCTCTTCCGGCAAGCAAACCGCGTTTGCGTACCTATACCGTACCTATCAGGTTTTTGTGCAGTTTTCGACTTCAGCTAAGTCGTTGGAATTGTTGGCTCCCCGGGCCGGATTCGAACCAGCGACCAACCGGTTAACAGCCGGTTGCTCTACCACTGAGCTACCGGGGAACGGAGGCTCTTTGAGCAAGTGGCGCAGCCTATAGCAAACCCGTTTCGGCTTTGCAAAGCAGCATTTCGCATTTTTCCGAGACTTTTTCGCGCGGCGGTTTCTCGCAATCGGCCTTGCCCACCCTCATATTAGCCGTCTTGGCGACGGGCGCGGAACCGAAAGGGCGGTCGCGGCTTTCGCAAAATGACATTATCGAGCCCTCGGACAGGCAGTTCTTCGCGATGACGGCAGCGGACGAAAACCCGATACCCGCACGAAAGCTCTCGGTTTTCGGGCGCGAATTCACCATGCCGCAGTCGCGCGGTCTCAGAATCACGATCGGCGCGCTTTTGACGATTGGCGGCATTCTCGGGTTCTTGCCGATCCTTGGCTTCTGGATGGTGCCGCTCGGGCTGCTGGTGCTCTCCTACGAATTCGCCATGGTGCGCCGCCACCGGCGCCGCCTGGTCGTCTGGTGGGAGCGGCGGCGCCGGCCGGATTGAGCGGCCGTCGGCCGATCCGTCTCGCATTGCGGTGCTTCGAAGAGAATCAATCCTGGCGCTGTCTCTCCGTGCCAGTGCCGGATTCCTCCGAATCCGGTTGCGCGCATGCCTTCAAATCCTCGCTGATCTCCTTCAGGACCGCGGAAGCCGATGCCAGACGCGCGCGGTCACGCGGTGAAAGCCTGCCGGTGCCTTCGATTCTCAGGCAGTCGATGGCGTAACGCACCAATTCCTCACACCCGAGCAGCGGCACGCTTTCGGTTTCTTGCGTTTCGTCCTTTGGTTTTGCCAGGGCCATGGCGCGGTCCTCCCTGTTTTTCAACGCAAGCCGGTGCGCGGCGTTTCGCCCGATCATCCGCCATGCTTAACGGATTGCTAATGTGAGTGAGCGACTGTGACGGCGATCTGACAGGGGCGGAGCCGGCGCCAAGGAAACCGTTCGGAATGCGTCGTGGCCGCTTGACGGCATTTTCGCCGCAACCTATTGGAACCGGGTGGAACGCCGGGAGCAATGAGGCCTCGTGGCGGAGTGGTTACGCAGAGGACTGCAAATCCTTGCACCCCGGTTCGATTCCGGGCGAGGCCTCCAATGCCCGGGCTCCCGCGCGTCAGCGCCGGAGCCTGAAGTTCCGGTCGACATGAACCGCGATTCTGACGCGGCAAGCAGATTGGTTGGAACATGAGCGCTGATTTTTCCGAACTTCGCGTCAAGATGGTCGATGGTCAGGTCCGCACCACCGACGTGACCAGCGCGCCGCTGCTCGACGCGATGCTTTCCGTGCCGCGCGAGGTTTTCGTCGGCGATCGCCAGCGCGATCTCGCCTATATCGACGGGGACATCCGCATCGCCGACAGTGCCGATGGCCCGCGCTACCTGATGGAAGCTTCGCCGCTGGCCAAGCTGATGCAACTGGCCGGGATCAGCGTTGCCGACTCGGCGCTCGATGTCGGCTGCGGCACCGGCTACGCCTCGGCGATCCTGTCGCGCCTGGCGAGATCCGTCGTGGCGCTCGAAAGCGATTCGGCATTGGCGCAAACCGCCGAATCGACCCTGTCCAGCCTGGGCTGCGGCAATGTGACCGTGGTTCAGGGCGCACTGGCGCAAGGCCATGCGGCAAAAGCCCCTTACGATGTCATCTTCATCGGCGGCAGTGTCGGCAAAGTGCCGGCGTCGCTGCTCGACCAGCTCGCCGAAGGCGGCCGCCTGGTTGCGGTCGAGGGCCAGGGCAATGCGGGCGTGGCGCGGCTTTTTTTCAAGGCTGGGGGGGTTGTAACCGGTAGAAGGGCATTTAATGCGGCAATTAAGCCACTACCCGGGTTCGAACGTGAGCATGCTTTCGAATTCTGAATGATTTGGCCTTGCAGCAAAGGCTTTGTCATGTTCGCTTGCATTTGAACGATCGTTGCTGATCCCAGACTGGGGGCACTTTGGGCCGAGCGACAGGGAACATGAAACACGCCACGCCGGCTGCTCCAGAAGGAGAAGTCGGCGCGGCGCGGTTCCCATGGAAAACGAATGAGGGATATAACGTGCCGTCAGTACGCAAATCACTTTTCACCGCCGTCCTCGTGTCGGCGACCGCGCTATCCCCACTGGCTGCATCGGCTGAAACCATCACCGGTGCCCTTGCAAAAGCCTACCAGTACAATTCCACACTGAATGCATCGCGTGCCGGTGTGCGCGTCACCGACGAGAGCGTGGCCATCGCCAAGTCGGGCTGGCGCCCGACGGTTACCGGGTCGGCCAACATTGACTATACGAACACGCGCCAGGCAAATGGCGGCGGCAATTCGAAGCTGACAAGCGGCAGCTACGGCATCCAGATCAACCAGTTGCTGTTCGACGGTTTCCAGACGAGGAACAATGTCGCGGCGGCCGAATCCCAGGTCAAGGCGTCGGTCGAAAGCCTGCGCAACACCGAAGAGAACACGCTGTTCAGCGCGGCCACCGCCTATATGGACGTGATTCGCGACCGGCAGATCGCGGTGCTGACCCAGCAGAACCTGCAGTTCCTGACAGAACAGGCGCGCGCCGCGCGGTCGCGCTTCGACGTCGGCGAAGGTACGCGCACCGATGTCGCGCAGGCCGATGCCCAGCGCGCCTCGGCTGTGGCCTCGCTCAGTGCTGCCCGTGCGCAGGCATTGGCCAGTGCCGCGACCTATCACCAGGTTGTCGGCGACGAGCCGGGCAAGCTCAAGCCAGCCGCGCCGTTGGGACGGTTGCTGCCGTCGAGCCTCGACGCCGCGATCGCCATCGGCTCGGCCGAACATCCGGCCATCCTTGCCACCCAGCATCTGGTCGACGCCGCGGCGTTCTCGGTGAAATCGGCCGAGGGCGCGCTGTTGCCGCAGTTGTCGGCGTCGGCCGGTATTTCGGAAAACTACCGCAAAGCCATCCCCGACGTGACGGGTTCCAACGGCAATTCGACCTCGGCCAATATCGGCGCGACGCTGACCATCCCGATCTATTCCGGCGGACGGACCTCGGCGGTCGTCCGGCAGGACAAGGAGTCGCTCGGGCAAGCGCGCATCCAGGTCGACGTCAGCCGCGACCAGGTGCGCCAGGCCGTCGCCACGGCATGGTCGCAATACACCGCCGCGCAGCAAAGCGTATCCGCCAACAGGCAAGTGATCGAAGCCGCACAGCTGGCGCTGAACGGCGTCATCGAGGAACGCAATGTCGGCCAGCGCACGACGCTCGACGTGCTCAATGCGCAGGCTACCCTCATCACCGCCAAGATCAACCAAGCCAATTCCGAACACGACGTGGTCGTGGCGAGCTATGCCATCCTCTCGGCGGTCGGCCGTCTGTCGGTCGACCGGCTTGCGCTGCAGGTGACGAAGTACAGGCCTGAAGAGCACTACAACGCCGTCAAGGACAAGTGGATCGGCCTGCGCACGCCGGATGGCCGCTAGGTCCTTCGTTCGAACGGCGTTTCCGGGCTGGGCGATTCGACCGGAAACGCGGGACTGTCGTTGTCCCTCGGTTGATTGCTGACGGGGAGCCGTCATACGGCTTTGGCGGAATCGCTCTAATCTGTTGAAATCCCACATGTCCCCAGATTGGGGATTCTCGTGCGGCGATCCGTCGGTTACGCTGTCGCCATGATTCGAATCCGGCTTTTGCCGGAGCGGAAACCTGCAACGGGTCACAAGGGCGGCGGATGTGACGATGGCAACGGCAAGCAGCGCACAGCGCGAACCCTCCATGGAAGAGATACTGGCTTCCATCAGGAGGATCATCGAAGACAGCGACAACGGCCGCAAGCAGCCCGGCGAGACCGACGAGTTGCAGCAGGACCTGGAGCCCGCGCCGAGTGCTGTTGCGGCTGCGGACATCGACGCGTTCCGCGCCGAACTGCATGCTGTCCCCGAGGTCAGGAAACCGGCCGCGACGGCGGAAGTCCGGACGCCAGCCGCACAGCCGGTGATCGCACGCACGGAAGCGCCGCCGCGTGCCGACCCGGCCGCGGACAGGACGCCGACGACACTGGCCGAGGTCAGCGCCCGGATTGCCGCCGAGCCGATGCCCAGCCGCGACGCGCCGGCGGCTCCCGCGGAGGTTGCGACAAGTGAGGCTATCGTCGCCGATTGGCGTCGGGAGATCGCGGCGGTTGGCGAGCAAGCCAAGGCGATGCCGGACCGGAGCATCCGCAAGCCAGCGGCACAGCCGGAGGTGTCGGCGAGCGAAACGGCGGCGGAATCTGCGACAGAGCAGTCTTCGTCGATCGATGCTCCAACGGGCACGGCTCAGGCGCGCGCGGCGGCAAACGAAGCGCATGCGGTGCGTCCCGCGATTCTTTCCGAACATGCCGGCCGGCAGGTTGCGGCCGCCTTCGGCGAACTGTCCGACGCCTTTGCAAGCCGCAGCAAGAAGACATTCGACGAGATGGCCGAAGAAATGCTGCGGCCGATGCTGCAGGACTGGCTGGACAACAATCTGCCGACGCTGGTCGAAAGACTGGTGCGCGAAGAGATCGAGCGCGTGGCACGCGGGGCGCAATAGCGTCCAGGCCTGCATTCCCGAAGAAACGCCGCCGTCGAGGCGGCGTTTCTCGTCGTGGCGAGGTCAGCCGCTGGTCGCCGAACTGGCGAAGGCGATCAAATTGCCGTCGGGGTCGCTGACAATGAACGTGCGGGAACCCCAGGGCTCGGTTCGCAGCGATGCCTCGGGCTCAAGATGCGGTCGCCGCGCGCCTTTCGTTGAAATGACCAAGGCCGCGCCTATCTGCTTGTAAAGGCCCAGGCGGCCCTCGCGGTTGACTTGGCCAAGACCTTCCGATTTACACCGAACCAGCAAAATTCCCGACAGCGCGGACCGTTTCCCCATGCTTGAAAAGACTTACGACGCCAAGACCGTCGAGCCCAAGATCGCCAAGGTGTGGGAGGAAGCCGACGCGTTTCGCGCCGGCGCCGGGGCGGAGGAGGGCGCCGAGGCCTTCACCATCGTCATTCCGCCGCCCAATGTCACCGGCTCGCTGCATATGGGCCATGCGCTCAACAACACGCTGCAGGACATCCTGGTTCGCTTCGAGCGCATGCGTGGCAAGAACGTCCTGTGGCAGCCCGGCATGGACCATGCCGGCATCGCCACGCAGATGGTGGTCGAGCGCCGGCTGATGGAAAAGCAGATCCATCGCCGCGATCTCACCCGCGAAGAATTCATCGAGAAGGTGTGGGAGTGGAAGGCCGAGTCGGGTGGGTTGATCTTCAACCAGTTGAAACGTCTCGGCGCTTCCGCCGACTGGTCGCGCGAACGCTTCACCATGGACGAGGGCCTGTCCAAGGCCGTGCTCGAAGTGTTCGTCACGCTCTACAAGGAAGGGCTGATCTACAAGGACAAGCGCCTTGTGAACTGGGACCCGAAACTGTTGACCGCGATCTCCGATCTCGAGGTCGAGCAGCAGGAGGTCAACGGCAATCTCTGGCACTTCCGCTATCCGATCGAAGGCGCGACTTTCGATACGGAAAACCCGAAGACCTTCATCACCGTGGCGACGACGCGCCCCGAGACGATGCTGGGCGACACGGCTGTCGCGGTGCATCCCGACGATGAGCGGTTCCGGCATCTCGTCGGCAAGAACGTCGTCCTGCCTATCGTCGGGCGCAAGATACCTGTCGTGGCCGACGAGTATTCCGATCCGGAAAAGGGGTCGGGAGCGGTCAAGATCACGCCGGCGCATGATTTCAACGACTTCGAGGTCGGCAAGCGCCACAAGCTGCCGGCGATCAACGTCCTGACCGTCGAGGCCGCCGTCACGCTCAGGGATAATGAGGACTTCCTCGCCGGCATCGATGTGACGCCGGAGCGTCAAGCCGTGTGGGACGGGCTCGACGGCCTCGACCGCTTCGTCGCGCGCAAGAAGATCGTCGAACTGATGGAGGCCGGCGGCTTCCTCGACAAGGTCGAGCCGCATCGCCATACCGTGCCGCATGGCGACCGCGGCGGGGTGCCGATCGAACCGTTCCTCACCGAACAGTGGTATGCCAACGCGGCCGAACTCGCCAAGCCGGCGATTGCCTCGGTGCGCGAGGGGCGCACCAATTTCGTCCCGAAGAATTGGGAAAAAACCTATTTCGACTGGATGGAGAACATCCAGCCCTGGTGCATTTCGCGCCAGCTCTGGTGGGGGCATCAGATCCCGGCCTGGTATGGGCCGGACGGGCACGTCTTCGTCGAGAAATCCGAGGAAGAGGCGCTGAGTGCCGCCATCGAATATTATCTGGCGCTCGAAGGGCCGTGGAAGGCCTGGGTCGAGGACAAGCTCGAGACCTTCAAGCCCGGCGAGATCCTGACCCGCGACGAGGATGTGCTCGATACCTGGTTCTCGTCGGCGCTGTGGCCGTTCTCGACGCTGGGCTGGCCGGACCAGACGCCGGAGCTGAAGACCTATTACCAAACCGACGTGCTGGTGACCGGCTTCGACATCATCTTCTTCTGGGTTGCCCGCATGATGATGATGGGCCTGCACTTCATGGACCAGGAGCCGTTCCACACCGTCTATGTGCACGCACTGGTGCGCGACAAGAACGGGCAGAAGATGTCGAAGTCGAAAGGCAACGTCATCGATCCGCTCGACCTGATCGACGAATATGGCGCCGACGCGCTGCGTTTCACGCTTGCCGTGATGGCGGCGCAGGGGCGCGACGTGAAGCTCGACCCGGCGCGCATCGCCGGCTATCGCAATTTCGGCACCAAGCTGTGGAACGCGACACGCTTTGCCGAGATGAACGAGGTCGCGCGCAACGACGATTTCTGGCTGAACGACGCCAAGCTGGCGGTCAACCGCTGGATCCTGACCGAGCTGACGCGCGCCGCGCGCGAGGTCACCGACGGCATCACCGCGTATCGCTTCAACGAGGCGGCTGGAGCCGCCTACCGCTTCGTCTGGAACCTGTTCTGCGACTGGTATCTGGAACTGCTGAAGCCGGTGTTCATGGGCACGGACGAGGCCGCCAAGGCCGAAAGCCGCGCCTGCGTAGCGTTCGTGCTCGACGAGATCTACAAGCTCCTGCATCCGATGATGCCGTTCATGACCGAAGAACTGTGGGCGCAGACCGCGGGCGAGGGCAAGGAACGCGCCTCGCTGCTGTGCCATGCCGCGTGGCCGTCGCCGGATTTCGAGGACGCTGAAGCGGCTGCCGACATCAACTGGCTGGTCGATCTCGTCTCCGGCATCCGCTCGGTGCGCTCGGAGATGAACGTGCCGCCGGCGGCCATTGCGCCGCTCGTGGTGGTCGGCGCCAATGACGTGACGCGCGAACGGCTGGTTCGCGAGGAGTCGGCGATCAAGCGGCTGGCGCGTGTCGGTGACATCTCACTCGCCGATACGGCACCCAAGGGCTCGGCACAGATGGTGCTCAACGAGGCGACGATCTGCCTGCCGCTTGGCAGCCTGATCGACCTCACCGCGGAGGCCGCGCGGCTGCAGAAGGAACTGGTCAAGGTGACCGAGGAAATCGCGCGCCTGCACAAGAAGCTGTCGAATGAGAAATTCGTCGCCAGCGCGCCGGCCGAGATCGTGGAAGCCGAGCGGGAAAAGCTCGCCGAATATCGCGACGCCCAGGACAAGCTTTCAGTGGCGTTGACCAGGGTTCGCGACGCCGGCTGAAGGGCAGATTCGCCTATGACGCCGGGGCGAATTCCCATGCGTCACCTGCCTCGAAAATAGGCATTCCGTTGCGTTAATATTGACGTAAACGGAAACTTTTAGCCCCATTGTTGCCATAATGTAACAATGGGGCTAACTCCCTTCAAAACTAGCAGTTTTTGAGCCTTTTAGGGCTATTTTTGTTCATTTTGTCGGCTGGCTGGACGTGCCGCGGGCCATTTTTGCTCCTGTGGCACGGTTCTGCATTTTCTCGAAAATGGGTTTGGCGAGCATGTACATGTACGCCTCGGCACTTCGTTGTTGCGCCGTTAACCTGAATTGGTTCTAGCTTGACCCACTAGTTATTCG
This sequence comes from Mesorhizobium sp. ESP7-2, assembly GCF_020164715.1. Classification (NCBI taxonomy): domain Bacteria; kingdom Pseudomonadati; phylum Pseudomonadota; class Alphaproteobacteria; order Hyphomicrobiales; family Phyllobacteriaceae; genus Mesorhizobium; species Mesorhizobium sp. ESP7-2. The sequence goes on along the minus strand of NZ_JAIUGQ010000041.1, from coordinate 32,536 downwards.
GGGAGGACATCCATGAACAATTTGCGTCTGAAAGCACTACTGGGGGCAGGGTGCTTTTCGCTGGCCTTGATGGGCTCGGCGCACGCTGGCGGCTTCTCGCGCGGCACGGCCGATACGGATATTATTTTCGAGGATGGCAATTTCAATATGCGCACGAGCGTGACGTATGTCGCGCCCACCAGAAAATATTCTGTGAATCAGCTCAATCCCTATCTGGTCGGGGAGAATTACGCGGACGCCTATGCCATCCCTTCGGCCGCTGTGAAATTCAAACTGACAGACAACCTTTCTTGCGCAGGCACTCTGACAGAATCGTATGGCGGCAGCGCGACATGGCCTCTTTCCAGCGGCACCCTTGGGAAGCTGAACGAAGATTTCACCATGTATGAATATGGTGCTACCTGCGCTGTGAAGTTCGATCTTAGCAAGGGGCGCATCTGGCTGCTCGGTGGTGTCTACAACGAAGTCACCAACTATGCGCTCGTTGCGGGCGCTCCGCTTGGCACCAACATCTCCGTCTTGGGTATAAAACTCCACGACAGCAATTTTGGTTGGCGCGCCGGTATAGCCTATGACATTCCGGAAATCGCGTTTCGCACGCAGTTGATGTACCGGTCAGGTGTCGACATCGATGCCAGCGGTACGGGAAGTCGTTTGGGGGTGAATCTCCCTAGCGGAGCGACGGGGCAAGCTAATTTTCCTCAGTCGGTGGAGTTCAAAGCGCAGTCGGGTATAGCTCCGGGCTGGCTGGCTTACGGCAGTGTAAAGTGGACGAACTGGTCGGTTACAAAACAGCTCGTTCTAAACGTGCCTGATCTCGCATTGGTGAGCGGCAATCAGTATTACTGGCGTGATGGCTGGACCGTCACAGGTGGTATTGGCCACAAGTTCAATGATCAGTTCTCCGGAACTGTCTTCGCGTCCTATGACCGTGGCGTAAGCACAGGTTGGGACCTGACTGGCGACAGCTACACCATTGGCACCGGCCTTTCGATGAACGATAAATTGGGCGGCGAACTTCGACTGGGCGTCGCTGCGGTCTATTTGGCATCGGTGTCGGAGACCCAGTACACGCCTTCTTTCCTCAATCGTACTGTCCAGGGCGATTGGGGCTACGCACTGTCGGGTGGCTACAGCATCAAGTGGTAAGTTTTTAACGATGTCGACCGACAAGGCCGGGCAATGCCCGGCGTTGTTGTTTGGCCCGTCTTAGGGCGTTCCGAAAGCCTTTCTGCCGGCGCATATTAGCTTCGATGCGGATGTTGTCGTTGACGTAAACGGAAGTTTTTGCCGCGATGTTGCCGTAATGTAACAGCGTGCAAATCGATCGCCAGCATGCGTTTTCGCATCGGCACGGATTTGATTTTAAGAAGTTTTTTTCAGTTTTGCACCGAAATCGGGGCTTTTTCCATTGGCGATGTCCTCCGGCACCAGTCGGACGAGCGCGTCCAGAAAATATGCACACGTACGCCTCTTGAAATCGTTGTTGCGTCTCCCACGCGAATTGGTTCTTGCTTGGGTTGTGTTCGAATTCGGGGGAGGAGACTCATGGACAGGCTGAAGGCGCTGGTGGGGGCAGGGTGCTTTTCACTCGTATTGATCGGCTCGTCGGTGAATGCGGCGCATGCCGGCGGCATCGAACGTGGCGGTTATGACATCGACCTTTTGTTTGATCCGGCCCCGTTCACAGTGAACGCCGATGCGACCTACGTGTCACCACAGCGCAAACTGAAGAACGCGGTGGATACGTCCGGAAATCCCGCCCCGTTGAGCGGCAAGAACTCGACGCGCAACACCGACGACTATTGGGTACCTTACTTCGGCGTCAAGGCGTCGCTCGGTCATGGCGTGGATTGCTTGCTGGATTACTCCCAGCCATGGGGGGCGAGTTCGAGCCCGGGCATCTGGAACGGCTCATATTCCAACATCGAAACCAACATCAAGAGCAACAATTACGCCGGTACCTGCTCCTACAAGATGGATGTCGGCAAGGGACAGCTTCGCTTCATCGGCGGCGCTTTCTATCAAGAAGTCTATGGCTACAAGACGAGCTATATCGACGGCGTTCCAGACCTTTCGGGCATCTTCCCCGTTCCTGCCAATTTCGTCGGCCGTGTCGATCTGAAGGGCGACGGCTGGGGTTGGCGAGCCGGTGTCGCGTACGAAATTCCCGAGATCGCTTTGCGCGCCAGTCTCGTCTACAATTCACAAGTCAAGCTCGACAATATTTCGGGCACGCTCGATACGACATCCCTGGCTCCGATTGCGGCTTTCCTACCTGCCGGCTCTTCCGCGCTGACCGATATTTACGGTACGGCGAAGATGCCGGATTCCGTGGAATTGAAGCTTCAATCCGGCATCGCCCCAGGTTGGCTTGCTTTCGGTTCGATCAAGTGGGTCAATTGGAGTGTGCTGCAAAGTGTTCCGATTTGCTCGGAGGCAAGCAAGGGTCTCGCACCCTGCACGTCGGTTTCCCCTAGTCCTGTCAGGCTAACCTCGCTCGACCTGATGTATCGCGATGGCTGGACGGTCACCGGCGGCATTGGCCATCAGTTCAATGAACAATGGAGCGGTGCCGCGCAAATCTCTTGGGATCGTGGCACATCGCACGGATATGGCGACCAGACCGATACCTGGACGTTGGGCGGGGGCGTCGCCTATACACCGCGACCCAACATCGAACTCCGTCTGGCGGGCGCAATCGGGGTGCTGACCAGCGGCCATTCTGGAGTGGTGGTCGATGCCATTGGCTATCCAGCCGGGACCGAGGTCAGCTACGACTTCGGCAATGATCTGGTGACGGCGGTTTCCGGCGGTCTCAAGATCAAGTTCTAACATTATGAATATTATGAAAAAAGGCTGGGCATCGCTCGGCCTTTTTTGTTTGAGCCGGCCTTGCCGACAAGTCTGTTATCCAAGCTAAGTTGCATATAAGCCGCACCTCGGCCGCATCGTACAAATGTGACGTTTTGGCAACACTTTTTGAACAACCCCTCCGCTAACGGTCAGGCCGAGAAAATTGCCCATTTCCCGCCATAAACCCGGCGCACCTCGAACTCGTCTCGGGACACGCGCCAAAAGGCCCGGCGATGGGACAGGCCGCACCGCCCGCGGCAAGGAAGAGAATGGACGCCAAGGTCATCTCAAAGGCTAAGCTCCCTAGCCGCTATGTGACTGTCGGTCCGGCGCGTGCGCCGCACCGCTCCTATCTCTATGCCATGGGCCTGTCGGCGGCCGAGATCGCGCAGCCGCTGGTCGGCGTCGCGTCCTGCTGGAACGAAGCAGCACCCTGCAACATCTCGCTGATGCGCCAGGCACAGGTGGTCAAGAAGGGCGTGGCCGCCGCCAACGGCACGCCGCGCGAGTTCTGCACCATCACCGTCACCGACGGCATTGCCATGGGTCACCAGGGGATGAAGTCGTCGCTGGTGTCGCGCGAGGTCATCGCCGATTCGGTCGAACTCACCATGCGCGGCCATTGCTACGACGCGCTGGTCGGTCTCGCCGGCTGCGACAAGTCGCTGCCCGGCATGATGATGGCCATGGTGCGGCTCAATGTGCCGTCGATCTTCATCTATGGCGGCTCGATCCTGCCGGGCAGCTATCGCGGCCGCCAGATCACCGTGCAGGATGTGTTCGAGGCGGTCGGCCAGCATTCGGTCGGCACGATCGACGATGTCGAACTGCTCGAAATCGAGCAGGCCGCCTGTCCCTCGGCCGGTTCCTGCGGCGCCCAGTTCACCGCCAACACCATGGCCACCGTCGCGGAGGCAATCGGTCTCGCGCTGCCCTATTCCTGCGGCGCACCGGCGCCCTACGAAATGCGCGACCGCTTCAATTTCGCCTCGGGCGAAAAGGTCATGGAGTTGATCGCCAAGAACATCCGGCCGCGCGACATCGTCACGCTGAAGGCGCTGGAAAACGCGGCGACCGTGGTTTCAGCCACCGGCGGCTCGACCAATGCGGCGCTGCACCTGCCGGCGATCGCGCATGAGGCGGGGATCAAATTCGACCTGTTCGACGTGGCGAAAATCTTCGAGAAGACGCCTTACATCGCCGATCTCAAGCCAGGCGGCAAATATGTCGCCAAGGATATGTTCGAGGCAGGCGGCATTCCGCTGCTGATGAAGACGCTGCTCGATCACGGCTATCTGCATGGCGATTGCCTGACGGTCACTGGCCGTACTTTGGCCGAAAATATGGAGCACGTTGCCTGGAATGAACACCAGGATGTGGTTCGCCCTGCCAACAGACCAATTACCCAATCCGGCGGTGTCGTGGGGTTGAAGGGAAACCTTGCTCCCGAAGGCGCGATCGTGAAGGTCGCGGGCATGGCGGAGTTGAAATTCTCCGGCCCGGCGCGCTGCTTCGATTCGGAAGAGCAATGTTTTGAGGCGGTGACGAACCGCGCCTATCGGGAAGGCGAGGTCCTGGTCATCCGCTATGAGGGACCGCGCGGCGGCCCGGGCATGCGCGAGATGCTGTCGACGACCGCGGCACTCTATGGCCAAGGCATGGGCGGCAAGGTGGCGCTGATCACCGATGGCCGCTTCTCGGGCGCGACACGCGGCTTCTGCATCGGCCATGTCGGCCCGGAAGCGGCGGTTGGCGGTCCGATCGGTCTCATCAGGGATGGCGACGTGATCTCGATCGACGCGGTGAACGGCACGATCGAGGTAGCACTGTCCGATAGCGAGTTGGCGGCGCGGGCGAAGACATGGAAGGCGCGCACGACCGACTATCAGTCGGGCGCGATATGGAAATACGCACAGACGGTAGGGTCCGCCAGGGATGGCGCGGTCACCCATCCGGGCGGTGCGAAAGAAACACACTGCTATGCGGATATCTGAGTTGTTGAAGTCAACACCAGAGTTGTTGAGGTCATCTGTCCTTTCGGCACTGGTCGCGGTTGCGATCTTTGGCGCCGTGGGCCAGGCCATGGCCTTCGACGACAAGGTGTTCGACGACAAGACCGGCGTGAAGCCGCAGTCGAGCCCCTGGGCGGTGTTCCAGTTCGGTTTCTCCGCCTACAAGAGCGGCCACAAGGAGCAGGCAGCCGAGGCCTATAAATACGCCGCCGAAAACGGCCAGATCGGCGCCACCTGGAAGCTTGCCCGCATGTACGCCGAAGGCGACGGCGTGGCCCGCGACGATTATGAGGCGTTCAAGTTCTTCTCCGAGATCGTCGACCAGGACGTCGAGCCCGGCTCTCCGGAAGAAAGCTACGTCTCCGACGCGCTGGTGGCGCTGGGCGACTATCTGCGCAAGGGCATTCCCGGCAGCCCGGTCACCGAGAACGAAGTGGCGGCGCAGGAATACTACATGCGCGCCGCCGCCAACTACCGCAATCCGAACGCCCAGTTCGAGATGGGCCAGATGTTCCTGAAGGGCGAGGGCGGCGTGAAGGCCAGCGTCAGGCAGGCCGGGCGCTGGTTCCAGCTCGCCGCCGAGAAGGGCCATGCCGGTGCGCAAGCGACGCTTGGCCACCTGTTGTTCCAGAGCGGCAAGATCGTGCGCGGCCTGGCGATGATGACCGCGGCCCTCGAGCGTGCGTCGCCCGCCGATCAGCCCTGGATCCGCGGCATGCAGGAAGAGGCGTTCGCCGCGGCCGGCGAGGCCGACCGCCGCACCGCGATCTCGCTGGCGGACGACATCCTGACCAAGGGCAACAACGCCGATCAGGAGTAGGGTCGACACCTTATTTCTTCACGGCCGTCGCGGAAATTCTTCAATCTGGAAATGAAATCTGGCCGAGCGGTCGCTTGCAAAGCAACGCTGCCGGCACTCAAACCATTCATTTCTCGGTCGGCTCCGTCGGCACCATGCTTGGCGTGGGTGTCGAGATCGGGGTGACGTGCAGGTGCGGCGCCGTTGTGTTTGCGGGGCAGCTATCGCCAACCTTGGTCCAGGATGTGTTGTTCAGCACCATATCGCAGCGCGCCAAATGACTCTGGTCGGCAACCGTCAGGCAGGCCACCTGGCCAACGGGATAGGATTTTCCATTGGCAAGACATTCCTGCGCGGCGAAGGCCGGCACGACCGCGGCCGTGGCGAATGCCAAGCCGATAGGACAAAGAGCAAATCGAATGGTCATGGGAACCCCGGCCGCCATGATGATCTCCCATCATGCGTCGGAATGTGGCGATATGAGGTCCGGGACGATTCGGCGGCAGGAGGGCCTGCGTCAGGCGGGCTGCAGCGCGAGGTCGATCGCCACCGGGACGTGATCGGACGGTTTTTCCCAGGCGCGCACATGCTTTTCGATCGACGCCGACGAGAACCGGTTCGCGGCTTCCGGCGACAACAGTAGATGGTCGATGCGGATGCCGTTGTTCTTCTGCCAGGCGCCGGCCTGATAGTCCCAGAAGGTGTAGGTATCCGGGGCATCGGTGACCGCGCGCACCGCTTCGGTGAAGCCGAGGTTCAGCAGCCGCCGGAAGGCCTGCCGCGTCTGCGGCTGGAACAGCGCATCGCCCAGCCAGTTCTCCGGAAACCGCGCGTCGATCGGCTCGGGAATGACGTTGTAGTCGCCGGCCAGCACCAGCGCCTCTTCCAGCCTCAGGCGCTCCTGCGCCCACCGCTCCAGCCGTGCCATCCACGACAGCTTGAAGGGGAACTTCTTCTCGTCATCGATCGGGTTGCCGTTCGGCAGATAGAGCGAGGCGACGCGAAGCGCCCCCTTGTCGGTCGAGAACACGCCTTCAATGAAGCGTGCCTGTTCGTCGGCATCGTCGCCCGGCAGGCCTTTGATAACCTCGTCGAAGCGCAATTTCGACAGCAGCGCGACACCATTGAAGCCTTTCTGGCCATGGGTTTCGACATTGTAGCCAAGCGCCTCGATCTCGGCGCGCGGGAACTGGTCGTCGACCGTCTTGATCTCCTGCAGGCAGACGATGTCGGGCGCGCTTTCGGTCAGCCAATGGGTAAGGTTGCCGATGCGCGCACGCACGCCGTTGATGTTCCAGGTGACGATTTTCATGACGGTCTCATTGTTCCTGCGGCGGAAGGCGTTCGACGAGTCCGACCGTATTGCCTGCGGGGTCCTTTATAAAGGCCATCCATTCGCTTTCCCCCGACGGACCGAACTGGCCTTCGGTGTCGCGATGGACCAATGTTGGCGGCGCGGTGAAGGGAATGCCGGCTGCCTTTGCCTCGGCGTGGAAGGCTTCGAGGCCAGCGATGTCGAGATAGATGGTGCCGGCCGGGATGCCGTCGGTGAACAACAGCCTGACATCGCCGGCCATGATGAAGGCGATGCCGGGCGGATCGAACCGCGCATGCACCTTCATGCCGAGAACATCACGCCAAAAGGCCAGCGTCGCGTCGAGGTCGCGACCGGCGGAGAGCGCAACCTGACGAACCGCCCCAGTTGCGGGCATCTCGGTCCTAGATGGAGAAGCTGGTGCCGCAGCCGCAGGAGGCGACCGCATTCGGGTTTCTGATCTGGAACGACTGGCCCATCAAATCGTCGACAAAGTCGATGACCGAGCCGCCCATATAGACCAGGGACAGATCGTCGATCAGCACCGTTGCGCCATCCTTCTCGATGGCGACGTCGTCGTCGTTGCGAGCATCGACCAGATCGAATTTGTAGGAAAAGCCCGAGCAGCCGCCGCCTTCGACAGAGACGCGCAGCGCTGTCTTGCCGGCTTCGGCCGAAACAATCCTGGCGATCCGCTTGGCGGCGGCCTCGGTCATCTCGACTTTCATGGCGGTCTTGGCATCCGCGCCCATTGGCGTCACCTTGCATTCGGTTTCACATGATAGGTATGAAGCGCGACGGGGCAAGTCAACTGCGGCGGCATCAGCCATGACAAATGAGCTTGGCGACATCGGATTCGGCTATCGGCCGCGCGCGGCCTATGCGACGGATCCCGCGCGCTCGCGCGGCAGGCTTTTCGACGAAGCCGAGAGCCCGACCCGAACGCCGTTCCAGCGCGACCGCGACCGGATCATCCATTCGACGGCCTTCCGCCGGCTCAAACACAAGACGCAAGTCTTCATCGCCCATGAAGGCGACCATTACCGCACGCGGCTGACCCATTCGATCGAAGTGGCGCAGATCGCGCGTGCGCTGGCGCGGGCGCTGCGCGGCGACGAGGATCTCGCCGAGGCGGTGGCGCTGGTGCATGATTTCGGCCACACGCCCTTTGGCCACACAGGCGAGGACGCGCTGAACGAAAAGATGGCGGCGTGGGGCGGCTTCGACCACAACGCACAATCCCTGCGCATCGTCACGAGGCTGGAGGCGCGCTACGCCGAATTCGATGGGCTCAATCTGAGCTGGGAAACGCTGGAAGGCCTTGTCAAGCATAATGGTCCGCTCACCGACAGCAGCGGCAAGGGCCTGAAAGGGCCGGTACCGCAGGCGATCCGCGATTACTCGCAATTGCAGGATCTCGAACTCGACCGGTTCGCCGGCATCGAGGCGCAGTGCGCGGCGATTGCCGACGATATCGCGTACAACACGCATGACATCGACGATGGGCTGCGGTCAGGGCTGCTGACGCTGGACATGCTGAAGGCCGTTTCGCTGCCCGGAACGATCCTGAAGAGCGTGCGCGAGCGCTATCCCAGGCTTGATGACGTGCGCACCGGCCACGAATTGATGCGGCGGCAGATCACGGCCATGGTCGAGGATGTGATCAAGTCGACGACCGCCAATCTGGAGCGGATCGCGCCGGCGAGCGCCGACGCGGTGAGAGCGGCGGGCGAGACGATGGTGACCTTTTCGGCCGAGATGGCGGAAGCCGAAAAGGAACTGAAGGCTTTCCTTTACAAGCACCTCTACCGGCACGAGGAGGTCATGCGGGTGCGCGCGGACGCCGAGCAGATCGTCAGGGACCTGTTCGATATCTATTTCGCCGACCCACGCGCCATGCCGGACGGCTGGCGTGAAGGGCTCGACCGCGCCGAGGATCGCATCAAGGCGCGCAGCGTCGCCGATTTCCTGGCCGGCATGACCGACACCTACGCCCTCAAGGAACACAGGCGTTTGTTTGACCGCACCCCGGATTTGAGCTAGGGCGGGCTCGATTTGCCGGCCAAAGGGCCGGATTCGTCATAAAGCCACCAGAGCATACACCATGAACATCTTCGCCGATTTCACAGCGCGAGTCGTAAAGGCTGTCGAAACGCTTGACCTGAAAGACAAGGACGGCGTTTCGCCTGATCTGTCGCGCATCGCCGTCGAGCCGCCGCGCGACGCCAGTCATGGCGATCTCGCGACCAATGCGGCAATGGTGCTGGCCAAGCCAGCCGGTCAGAACCCGCGTGCGCTGGCCGAGAAACTGGCGGAAGCGCTGCGGGCCGACAGCGATATCGCCGCCGCTGACGTCGCCGGTCCCGGCTTCGTCAATCTGCGGCTCAAGGACGGTTTCTGGCAGGCGCATCTGTCGGCGCTTCTGGGCGAGGGGCGCAACTACGGCCGCTCGACGATCGGCGCCGGCCACAAAACCAATGTCGAATATGTCTCGGCCAACCCGACCGGGCCGATGCATGTCGGCCATTGCCGGGGTGCCGTCGTCGGTGACGCGCTCGCCAATCTGATGGCGTTCGCCGGTTACGACGTGACCAAGGAATATGTCATCAACGACGCCGGCTCCCAGATCGACGTGCTTGGGCGCTCGGCGATGCTGCGCTACCGCGAAGCGCTTGGAGAAGATATCGGCGAGATTCCGGCGGGGCTTTATCCCGGCGACTATCTTGTCTCCGTCGGCGAGGCTCTGGTCAGGGAGTTCGGCCGTTCGTTGCTGCAGATGCCGGATGACGAGGCGCTGGCCATCGTCAAGGACCGGACCATCGATGCGATGATGGCGATGATCCGCGAGGATCTTGCGCTGCTCAACGTGCATCACGACGTGTTCTTTTCCGAACGCACGCTGCATGCCGACAATGCCAGGAAGATCCGCTCGGCGATCAACGACCTGACGCTGAAGGGCCATATCTACAAGGGCAAGCTGCCGCCGCCCAAGGGCGAGAAGCCGGACGACTGGGAGGACCGCGAACAGACGCTGTTCCGCTCGACGGCCGTCGGCGACGATATGGACAGGGCGCTGGTCAAGTCCGATGGCTCGTTCACCTATTTCGCCGCCGATGTGGCATATCTGAAGGACAAGGTCGATCGCGGCTTCGTCGACCTGATCTATGTTCTCGGCGCCGACCATGGCGGCTACGTCAAGCGCCTGGAAGCCTTGGCGCGCGCGATTGCCGGCGACGACGTCAAGCTCACCGTCCTCTTGTGCAATCTGGTCAAGCTGTTTCGCGATGGCGAGCCGGTGCGCATGTCGAAGCGGTCCGGCGACTTCGTGACGCTGCGCGAGGTGGTGGAAGAAGTCGGACGCGATCCGATCCGCTTCATGATGCTCTATCGCAAGAACGATGCACCGCTCGATTTCGACTTCGCCAAGGTGACCGAGCAGTCCAAGGACAATCCGGTGTTCTACGTGCAGTACGCCTCGGCGCGCTGCCATTCGGTGTTCCGGCAGGCGAGCGAACAGTTGGGGGAGGCGAATTTCGATCGCAACAGCCTGGCGGCCGCGGCAACGTTACTGACCGACGAAGGCGAAATCGGCCTGATCCGGAAGCTCGCCGAATATCCGCGCCTGATCGAATCCGCTGCTCTTGCGCTCGAGCCACATCGGCTGGCATTTTATCTCTATGATCTGGCTTCCAGCTTCCATGGACACTGGAACCGTGGCACGGATAATCCGGACTTACGTTTTGTTAAGGTTAACGACCGACAATTGACGCATGCCAGACTAGGGCTGGTGCAGGCTGTTTCGGATGTTCTGACGTCCGGCCTGACGTTGATCGGGGCCGCCGCGCCCACCGAAATGCGTTAGGTTTGACTAAAAAACCTGTCACCTTTTGCCCACATTGCGCTGGTAAGGGCCAACCCTGCGCGACGTCCAAGGCGTCCGAATGAGTGCGAGTTCGGGAACAATAATGGCAGACAGAACCCAGCTGAGAGCAGCCGACAACAACGACATCGCCAACGATGATCCGTTCGCGGAACTGACCAGGATCATGGGATTCGACCCGCGCCAGCCGGTCAAGCCGCAGGCGCCGGCAGAGCCGAAAGCCGCTGTCACCGACGAGACTGCGGGAGAGGGCGATTTCGACATCGACCTCGAGAAGGAACTGATGGGCGAGTTCGACGCCGCCGAAAGCGTTGCTGCTCCAGTTGTCGAGGCTCATGAGCCGGCATTCGAGCCGATGGCCGTCGATGTGGCGGACGACGATCTTGCGCTGTCGCTCGATGACGATTTCCGCCTGGACATGTCGGATGCCGATGACCAGGCGGTCGTCGCCAGCCATGCGGAACCTGGCGCCTCGGAAGCTGTGCCGTCCGTCGAGCCTGCCTTCGACGCCGATTTCGACAATGCCGTCGCCAGTTCTCTCGAAGACGTTTCGCCCTTCGACGACGATCTGCCGATGGAGGACGAGCTTGCCGCCTCCCTCGACCAGGATTTCCATATCGAGGACGAGGCCGCCGAGACCCGGTCTGCCGTTGAATCGCCGGTTGCCGGAGCGCCGGTTGCCGAAGTGCCGGTGGCCGTCGAGCCGGCCTCCGATGATGAATTCGACGATGCGGTCGCGATCTCGCTCGAAGACGAGCTGATGCTCGACGACCATCCGGCGGATCAGCGCCAAGAGGCTGCTGTCGAATATCCGGACCCTGTACTGGCCGCAGCGAATGAAACCCAGGCGATCTCCGACGAGGATTTCGTGGGCCACTTCGACGATGCCATGGCCGATGTCGACGTGGATTTTGACGTTCAGGCGGATGAGCCAGGGGCTTTTGACGAGACGCAAGCGCACGAGTTGCTTGCCGATGCCGTCGACACGAAGGACCAGAATCCAGACGCCGTTTCGGATGACGCTTCCGACCTGAATTTGGAGGAGGCGTTTGCCCAGCCTGCCGAAGAGCCCGTCGCTGAAATCGCCACGGCTCCGGCGCAGCCGGCAGCGCCCGTGGCAACCATTGCGCCGCCGGTGCAAGCACCCATCGAGGACGAACGAAGCCTCGAAGATGAGTTGAACGCGCTTCTTGGCGCCATGACCGCGCGCGCGGTGCCGCCGGCCAAGGAGTTGGCCATGGCTCAGCCAGTCGTCACTCAGCGAACCGCGACGCCCGTTCAGCCGCCTCTAGCCGCGACCGCGAAGGCCGCGGAGGAACCCGCCGATCTTGTTGGTGACCTCGACTGGGACCTCGATGAACCAGGATCCGAGGATGTGCATCACTCCGGCTCTGCCCAGGCCGCCGACGCCAACCTCGACGACCAACTGCTCGATGAACTTCAGGATCAGGATTTCGGCTCGGATGAACAGGGCGATGTCGATATCGACAACGATGCCCTCGACGCCGCCCTGGCCAAAAGCATCGATCCGCGTGACGAAACAGTGTCCCGGCGGGATCAGGCCGATTCACTCGATTGGCTGGCGGATCGCTCCGCACAGTCGGAGCCGGCCCGTTCTTGGAGCCGCGTGACACCGATTCCTCAACAGCCGGCATTTGCCGCGCAGCCTGCCGCCTCTATGGGGGGCAGGACGGCAGCACCCGAAGTGGCCACAGTGCCCTCCTACCATTCGGCCGAGCCGGTTGCAGCTGCTCCCTATTTGGCTCCGGTCTCGGCACCGCAGTCCTCGCCTTATGAAGAGATGCCCGATGTCGAGACGGTCGATGTGCCGGAGCGCGTCGTGGCGCTGGCCGACGATCTCGACATTCCAGAGTTGCATTTCGAGGAAGATGAGCCGGCAGCATCCGGTTATGACGATCTCGACGCCGAATTCGCCAGCCTTCTGACTGAAATGAATTCCGTGGAGGTCGCGCCTGCTGCCGCCAGCGCTGCCGCTTATGCCGACGAATCCTACAATGCCGGGTTCAACCAGGGATATGGCGCCGCCAATCCAGGATATGACGCTGCCAATCCGGGATATGATAGGATCAATCCGGGATATGGCGGGGCCAATGAAGAGCCCAGGCAGGCCTATCAACCGGAAGCGCGGACTTATGCGGCACGGCCGGCGGAAATGCCTGCTCGGGCTTCGGCCTATGCCGATGCTGCCGAAGGCTTCGACCTCGACAAACTGCCTGGTAGCCAGCCGGTCTCGCAGGCGGACGATTTTACCGTCGATGAACTCGACTACGATCCCGAACTGGACGAAGCGATGTCGGTTCCGGGCTTCGGCGAGCGGGAAGCCGCACGGCCGTCGGGCCGGCGCGGCCTGTTCATTGCCGCGATTGTCGGCGCCGTGGCGGTCGCTGGCGGTCTTGGCGCCTTCGCGCTGTCTTTGGGCGGCAAGGGCGGCAGCGAAGCTCCGGTGATCGTCAAGGCCGACAATTCGCCGATCAAGGTCAAACCGGAAAATCCGGGCGGCACCGTGGTGCCGAACCAGGACAACAAGGTCTATGACGCGGTGGTCAAGGGCGCGAAGCCCGCCGAGCCGGTCCAGCAGAAGCTTGTCACCAACGTCGAGGAACCGGTGGACGTGCAGGCGAAGGACCCGGCCCGCGCCGTCGATCTTTCTCCCGATCAGAACGCTGCAGCCGGCATGGATGGCGGTGGCGAGGTTTCGACCGCTGGCGCGGCCCCGGCCGACAATGCGGCGCCCGCGCCGAAGTCGGAGGATCGCATCGCGCAGGTCCTGCAGGAGGCCGACAAGGGCACCAACAACGATGTCGTTGCCGTTGCGCCGCGCAAGGTCAGGACCATGGTGGTCAAGTCCGACGGCTCACTGGTGGCGCGCGAGGACCCGGCACCGGCGGCACCGCAAGTGGCCGCGGCGGAGCCGACCGATCCGGCGCCGCAGCATGTGGCGCCTGCCGGCCAGGCTAACGCCAACCAGGCTGGCGCCGACCAGACTGGCACCGACCAGACTGGCACCGTGGCGTCCGCCGCCGCGCAGGCCGACGATGAGCCGGCTCTGAAGCCCGCCGCCAAACCTGCCAAGGCTGAAGCCAAGGCGCAGTCGGCCAACACGCCAGCCAAGGTTGCGATCGCGCCACAGCGGCCGTCCGACCAGCCAGTCGATGTGGTCGGCGAGGTCAAGCCCGATCAGGTCGCTTCCATCGATCCGGCCTCGACCGCGACCGGCAGCGGTTCGTGGTCGATACAGATCGCTTCGCAGCCGACGGTGGACAGCGCCCAGTCGACCTACCAGGATCTGCAGCGCCGCTATGGCAGCGTGCTTTCCGGCCGTACGGCCAACATCGTCAAGGCCGAGATTGCCGGCAAGGGCACGTTCTACCGCGTCCGCGTTCCGGCCCAGTCGCGCAACGATGCCATCAATTTGTGCACCAGCTACAAGGCTGCGGGCGGCAACTGCTTCGTATCGCGTTAGACCTCGATCCAATCCTTCAAAGCCGGCGCGGCCCAAGGCCGCGCCGGCTTTTTCATGTGGCGATATTCATATGCCTGACTTTTTCATGTGGAAGCGTGTCTTGTAGCCCGCCGCATGCGGTCAGGGACGATTCCCTTTGATCGCGCGAAGCCCTAGACTCCTGAAATGACCGAATCAAAAGCCATGATCCTCGGCTGTGCCGGGAAATCGCTCACCCGCGAAGAAGTCAATTTCTATCGCAACGAATGCCCGTGGGCCTTCATCCTGTTTGCCCGCAATATCAGCGAGGCCGAGCAGATCCGCGATCTGGTCGCCGAGATGCGCGATTGTATCGGGCGCCCGGACGCGCTGGTGTTCGTCGACCAGGAGGGCGGCAGGGTACAGCGCCTTCGGCCGCCGCTGGCGCCGAACTATCCGGCTGGCGGCGCGCTTGGGGCGCTGTGGCGCGATGACCACGACGCCGGTGTCCGCGCCGCCTGGCTGATGGCGCGGCTGCATGCCTTCGACCTGCTGCGCTATGGCATATCGGCGGATTGCCTGCCGGTGCTCGACGTGCCGATCGAAGGGGCCAGCGATGTCATCGGCGCGCGCGCCTATGGCAAGGATCCGCGTCCGGTCATCGAACTCGGCCGCGCCGCCGCCGAGGGCCTGATGTCGGGTGGCGTGCTGCCCGTGATGAAGCATATTCCGGGGCATGGCCGCGCCTT
This sequence comes from Mesorhizobium sp. ESP7-2, assembly GCF_020164715.1. Taxonomy (NCBI): domain Bacteria; kingdom Pseudomonadati; phylum Pseudomonadota; class Alphaproteobacteria; order Hyphomicrobiales; family Phyllobacteriaceae; genus Mesorhizobium; species Mesorhizobium sp. ESP7-2. Next base: position 17,483 of record NZ_JAIUGQ010000041.1, on the reverse strand, counting down.
TGCCGACACGCATTTCGAACTGCCCGTCGTCGACGCCTCGTTCGGCGATCTGCAGCGGCACGACTTTGCTCCGTTCCGTGAGCTCAACCATCTGCCGATGGCAATGACCGCGCATGTCGTCTACAGCGCGATCGATCCCAAGAACCCGGCGACGACTTCCGGCAAGGTCATCGACGAGATCATCCGCCGCGAGATCGGCTTCGATGGACTGCTGATGAGCGACGACACCTCGATGAAGGCACTTTCTGGGGATTTCCCGACAAAGGCGGCCTCGATCCTTGCGGCGGGCTGCGATCTGGTCCTTCACTGCAATGGTGTTTTCGAGGAGATGGCGGGCATCGCATCGCGCACCACGGGGCTTGAGGGCAAGTCGCTGGAGCGCGCCAAGCGGGCGATGACCTATATAAGCAAACGCGACGCGGCCGAAGAAACCGAAATCCGTGCCGAATTCGCCACCTATTTCGATGCGGTGGCCTAGCAAGAGGAAGTGACAGGCAGTGGCGGAAGCATTGGAAAGCAAGGCCGCGAAGGCTGCACCGATGGACCGTCTGTGGGCCGAGAACGATGAGTCACGGCTGACGGGCGACCCGTCGCTGGTCGTCGATGTGGCCGGCTTCGAAGGCCCGCTCGATCTTCTCTTGCATCTTGCCCGCACCCAGAAGGTCGATCTGGCGCGCATTTCCATCCTGGCGCTGGTCGAGCAATATTTGACCTTTGTCGAGACGGCGCGGGCGCTGCGGCTCGAACTTGCCGCCGACTATCTGGTGATGGCGGCGTGGCTGGCCTTCCTCAAATCGAAGCTCCTGATCCCCAAGCAGCCGGGCGAAGAGGGCGAAAGCGGCGAGGAACTGGCGGCGGTGCTGCAATTCCGGCTGAAGCGGCTCGAAGCCATGCGCGATGCGTCGGCGCGCCTTGTCAACCGCAACCGGCTCGGCCGCGACGTGTTCGCGCGCGGCATGCCGGAAATGGTCATCATCGAGAAGCGCAACACCTATTCGGCTTCGCTTTACGATCTCTTGACCGCCTATGCCCAGCAGCGGCAGAAGCAGGCGATCACAAATGTGACGATTGCCAGGCGCGGCGTCTGGTCACTCAAGGACGCTCGCGACATCCTGACCCGGCTGATCGGCTCGCTGCGCGACTGGACGACGCTCGACAGCTTTCTCATTCAATATCTGACCAGCCCGCAAGAGCGGCGCACCGCGATCGCCAGTTCGTTCGCGGCCACACTGGAACTGGTGCGCGAGCGCAGGGTGGATATGCGGCAGGACGAGGTGTTCGCGCCGATCTATCTGCGCGACCACCGCGCTCAGACGATCAAGGCAGTCGAGGTGGCATCATGAGCGAACGCGCCAACGCTTCGGTTATTCCTTTCAAGATGGACGATGAGCCGGAAGAGGGTGAGATCGACCAGATTTCGGTACAGAATCCGGCCGAGCGGCTGCATATGGCGGAAGCCGTGCGCATGGCCGAGGCGATCGTGTTCGCCAGCGCCGAGCCCGTCAGCGAAAAGCAGCTCGCCGCACGGCTTCCCGATGGCATCAACGTTGCCCTCGCCATGACAGAGCTGCGGCAGATCTACGCCCGGCGCGGTGTCAATCTGGTGCGAGTGGGCGACGCTTGGGCGTTCCGTACCGCCGGCGACCTGGCCTTCCTGATGAGCCGCGATACGGTGCAGCAGCGCAAGCTGTCGCGGGCGGCGCTCGAGGTGCTGGCGATCATTGCCTATCACCAGCCGGTGACTCGCGCCGAGATCGAGGACATCAGAGGCGTCGAGACTTCGAAGGGGACGCTGGATACGCTGCTCGAGACGGAATGGGTGCGCATGCGAGGCCGCCGCAAAACGCCCGGCCGTCCCGTCACCTATGGCACCACCGAAACCTTCCTCGATCATTTCGCGCTCGAGGAGATCCGCGATCTTCCGGGTATGGAGGAACTGAAGGGCGCCGGTCTGCTTTCAGGCCGCATGCCGTCGAACTTCTCCATCCCGCAGCCGCCGGCCGATCCCGACGTGCTGACCGAGGACGAGGATCCGTTGACCGACATCGATCTCGAGGAGCTCGGTCTGCTGACGCCGCGCGTCACGGAAGATTGACCACGAGCGCCTATCAAAAGCCGTCTTGCGGCTTTACATGCGCCGTTTGGTAGCGGGCGGCATCGCCGAAAATGCGTGACATCCGACACCCTTTCATAAACTCTGTCGCGGTTGTGTTTGAATCCCAACGCGAAAACGCATAGATCATCGCCAGGGAAACCATTCGAGAGAGATTTGCTATGGGTTCATTTTCGATTTGGCACTGGATGATCGTACTGGTCATCGTGCTTCTGGTGTTCGGCCGCGGCAAGATCCCGGAGCTGATGGGCGACATGGCCAAGGGCATCAAGAGCTTTAAGAAGGGCATGGCCGACGACGACGTCGCCGACGACAAGCGCACCGTCGAACACCGTGCCGATGAGACCGTTTCGGCCGCGAAGGAAAAGGCCAGCAAGAGCTGAGCCAAAGAGTTCTAGTCGGAACAGATTGTCATGTTTGAAGTCGGCTGGACCGAAATGCTGGTGATCGCGATCGTCATGATCGTGGTCGTCGGGCCAAAGGATTTGCCCAACATGCTGCGCACCTTCGGCCGCACGACGGCGAAGCTACGCGCCATGGCGGGCGATTTCCAGAAGCAGTTCAACGAGGCATTGAAGGAAGCCGAGCTCGACGACGTCAAAAAGTCAGTCGACGAACTCAGGGGCCTGAGCCCGGTCGCCGAGATCAAGAAGCAGCTCAATCCGTTCGAGCAGGCCGCGGCCGATGTACGCGCCGGCGTCGACGCCGCGATGAAGCCGAAACCAGCCGCCGATCCGTCGGCGCCCGTCGCTTCGACGCCACAGGTGGCCGAGCCGTTGAAGAACGGTGCAACGACCATGCCTGGCGTCAACGGCCCTGAAGCCACGACACCAGCCCCGATTTTCCCGGCGATGACCGATGAATCGGTGGTGACGGCATCCACGGAATCCGCCGTTGCGCCGAAGGCATCCGCAGCCAAGAAAGCTGCCAAGACGGCACCGGCTGCAAAAGCCCCGTCGAAGGCCTCGATGTCCACAAAGGCAGTTACGACAAAAGCCGCACCTGCACTGACGGCAAAAGCCGCACCCAAGGCATCGACAAAGGCCATGACAGCGGCAGCGTCTGCCACCGCGGCTGTGACGAAGCCGGCTGCCGTCAAGTCGACTGCCGCCAAGGCTGGGGCGAAAGCCGAACCGAAGCCTGCTCCGGCGAAGAAGCCGGCAGCCAAAAAGACGGCTGGAGCCGCCAAGTGAGCGTTTCGGACAAGGAAAAGGACGAGATCGAAAAATCGTCGGCGCCGCTGATGGAGCACCTGATCGAGCTGCGCAAGCGGCTGATCTGGTCGCTCGGTGGCTTCTTCGTAGCCTTCCTGGTTTGCTTCTTCTTCGCCAAAAGGCTGTTCAACCTTTTGGTCGTCCCGTTCAAATGGGCGACGAAATGGGCGGGGCTCGACCCGCACAAGGTCGAGCTGATCTACACCGCGCCGCAAGAGTTCTTCTTCACGCAGGTCAAGCTCGCCATGTTCGGCGGCATGGTCATCGCCTTTCCGCTGATCGCCACGCAGATCTACAAATTCATCGCGCCTGGCCTCTACAAGAACGAGCGCAATGCCTTCCTGCCGTTCCTGATCGCGTCGCCCGTCCTGTTCCTGATGGGCGCTTCGCTGGTCTATTTCTTCTTCACGCCGATGGTGATGTGGTTCTTCCTCGCCATGCAGCAGACCGGCACGGACGACCAGGTACAGATTTCGCTGCTGCCGAAAGTGTCGGAATATCTCAGCCTGATCATGACGCTGATCTTCTCCTTCGGCCTGGTGTTCCAGCTGCCGGTGGTGACCAGCCTGATGACGCGCGTCGGCATGCTGTCGTCCAAGGCGCTGGCCGAGAAACGCAAATGGGCGATCGTCATCGCCTTCATCGTTGCAGCGGTGCTGACACCTCCGGATCCGATGAGCCAGATCGGCCTGGCCCTTCCGACCATCCTTCTCTACGAGGTCTCCATCTGGGCCGCGCGGTGGATCGAGCGGGATCAGGAAAAACAGCGGCTTGCACGCGAGAAGCAGGAAGCGGGCGAGACCGTGGCGGATAAGGCGCCGGACGAGCCTCCCGCGCCTGCTGCCTCGTAAGGCATCAGCGGCGGCGGAAAACGACAACCGCCGCCCCGCCTCATCTTGCATCGATCAAGGATGCGGTTTACGCCCCTCAAGCCTAGCTTGAGGACGGATAGACCATGCTTGACATCAAATGGATTCGCGACAACCCGAAGGCCCTTGTAGAGGCGCTGGTCAAGCGCTCGTGGTCGTCCGAGGAGGCGCAGTCCACGGTCGATGATCTGATCACCCGGGATGAGGCGCGGCGCGAGCACGTCACCGAATTGCAGACCAAGCAGGAGCGCCGCAACGCCGCCTCGAAGGAGATCGGCAACGCCATGCGTTCGGGCGATGCCGCCCTTGCCGCAAAACTGAAAGCCGAAGTCGGCGAGATCAAGACCTTCATCCAGAATGGTGAGGCGCGCGAACGCGAGCTCGACAAGGCCCTGAACGACGCGCTGGCGGTGCTGCCCAATGTGCCGCTCGACGACGTGCCGGTCGGTAAGGACGAGCACGACAATGTCGTCAGGCATATCGTCGGCAAGGCGCCGACGCGGCCGAACTGGGTGAAGGAGCATTTCGAGATCGGCGAAGCGCTCGGCATGATGGATTTCGAGCGCGCGGCGAAACTGTCGGGTTCGCGCTTCACCGTGCTCAAGAGCGGTCTGGCGCGGATGGAACGCGCGCTCGGCCAGTTCATGCTCGACCTGCACACGACCGAGCACGGATATGAGGAGGTCATCCCGCCTCTGATGGTGAAGGACGACGTTCTGTTCGGCACCAACCAGTTGCCGAAGTTCGAGGAGGATCTGTTCTTCACGCCGCACGGGGAGGGCAGGCTTGGCCTGATCCCTACCGCCGAAGTGCCGCTCACGAATCTCGTGCGCGAAGAGATCACCGCGCATGAAAAGCTGCCGCTGCGCTACACCGCGCTGACGCCCTGCTTCCGCTCGGAGGCAGGCTCGGCGGGACGTGACACGCGCGGCATGCTGCGCCAGCATCAGTTCTACAAGGTCGAACTGGTGTCGATCACCGACCAGGAATCCTCGCTCGCCGAGCATGAACGGATGACGCAATGCGCCGAGGAAGTCTTGAAGCGGCTCGGCCTGCCGTTCCGCACCATGGTGCTGTGCACCGGCGACATGGGCTTTGGCGCGCGCAAGACCTACGACATCGAAGTCTGGCTGCCTGGCCAGAACGCCTATCGCGAAATCTCGTCCTGCTCTGTCTGCGGCGATTTCCAGGCGCGCCGCATGGACGCCCGCTACAAGGACAAGGACGGCAAGGGCAACCGTTTCGTCCATACGCTCAACGGTTCGGGCACCGCTGTCGGCCGCGCGCTTATTGCTGTCATCGAAAACTACCAGAATGAGGATGGCAGCGTAACCATTCCTGAAGTGCTGCGGCCTTACATGGGCGGTCTGGAAAAGATCGAATCGAAATAATGCGCATTCTTCTGACCAATGACGACGGCATTCATGCCGAGGGCCTGGCGTCACTCGAGCGCGTCGCCCGCACACTGTCCGACGATGTCTGGGTGGTGGCGCCGGAGCAGGACCAGTCGGGCTATGCGCATTCGCTGTCGATCTCGGAGCCGCTGCGGTTGCGAAAAATCGGCGAGAAACATTTTGCCGTGCGCGGCACGCCGACCGACTGCGTCATCATGGGCGTCAGGAAGATACTGCCCGGCGCACCCGACCTGATCCTGTCCGGCATCAACTCGGGCGCCAACATCGCCGACGACGTGACCTATTCGGGCACCGTCGCCGGCGCCATGGAAGGCGCACTGCTCGGCATCCGCTCGATCGCGCTCAGCCAGGGTTACAGCTATGTCGGCGAAGACCGTGTCGTCCCCTATGAGACCACCGAGGCTTTGGCGCCGGCGCTGCTGAAGAAGCTCGTCGCGGCGCCGCTGCCGGACGGCGTGCTGCTCAACGTCAATTTTCCGAACTGCCTTCCCGAGGAAGTGGCCGGCACGGTGGTCACCACGCAGGGCAAGCTGGTGCACAGCCTGTGGGTCGACGAGCGCCGCGACGGGCGCGGCCTGCCTTATTACTGGCTGCGCTTCGGCCGCGAGCCGGTCGAAGGCAAGCAGGGAACCGATCTCTTTGCCCTGCGCAACCGGCTGGTGTCGGTGACGCCGTTGCAGCTCGACCTCACCGCGCATGAGATCCGTGACCAATTGAGCAAGGCGCTTGCATGAATCAAGGCTTTCCAATCGATGATCGCGAAGGATTTGCAGCTTTCCTGCTGCGCCTGCGCGGCAGGGGAATGGTCCCGAAGGCGCTGATCGCGGCTTTCGAAGCAACGCCGCGACGCGGCTTCCTGGCGGCGCAGTTCCACCCGATCGCCTGGTCGGATCGCATGCTGCCGATCGAATGCGGTGAGGCGATCGAAGGGGCTGACATGCAGGCGGCGGTGATCGCCGCACTCGCCATCGAAACGGGAAACCGCGTGCTCGAAATCGGCACCGGCTCAGGTTACACGGCGGCCGTGATGTCGCGGCTGGCGGCGCGCGTCGTGACCGTCGATCGCTACAAGACGCTGGTCGAGCAAGCCCGCCAGCGTTTCGAGGCGCTCGGCATGGGCAATGCCATCGTGCGCCAGGCCGATGGTTCCAACGGATTGCCCAATGAAGGGCCGTTCGACCGCATCGTGGCCTGGGCGGCATTCGACAGCCTGCCGCGCTTCCTGCTCGACCAATTGTCGAGCGGCGGCATCGTCATCGCGCCGATCGGGCCGGAGGAGGGCGAGCAGGTACTGGCCAAGCTCACCAAGGTCGGCAGCCGTTTCGAACGCGAGGATATCGGCATGGTGCGGCTGCAACCGATCCTGCGCAGTTTGGCAGCGGTTATCTAGTTTCAGGCCGGCTGCCGGATCTCTTTCGGGCCCAGCTATCGGTATCGCCGACCATCCTCAAAATGTTTTAAGAAAATTTTCGTCGGATTCTAATGGGTTAACCGCCCAGTAACATTAACGCGCTTTAATCCTGTCCAGTTGGTGCAGCGTTTGTGCGGGTTAGTGCGATGCAACTCAGTGTTTTGAAGGCAAATAGTCGCAATCTGGCGCGGGGCTGCGCTGTTCTGATGATTGCGGGCGCGGCGGCAGGGTGCAGTTCCCAGGCTTCGCGGTTCAACAGTGTCGACGATGTCTTCACTTCCTCGACAAACAATCAGCGCGCCATCATCAACAAGCAGGATGCGGTGCAGCCCTATCCGGGCGATGTCTCGGCCGCTCCGCTCGACGGCAGCCACACGCAGTCGGTGAGCCGCTCCAGTCTCGAACCGGTTTCCAGCCGGCCATTGCCGCCACCGGCTTCCGCGCAGGCGCAGCCGGCTCCAGCGCTCGCGCCCGCCACCAATCCGGTGCGTGTCGCATCGGCGCCAGCCCTGGTTCGCCCGGCGCCGCATCTCGACAGGGCGACGACCGGCACTGTCGCGCCGGCCGCGAAGCCTTTCAAGAATGCCCAGCCGGACGAGCCGAAGATGGCCCAGGCCGGCACGCCGCACGCGACAGAAATCGTCGTCAGGGACGGCGAGACCCTTTCCGGCCTGGCAGCACATTACAAGGTGCCGGCCGATGTCATCATGAAGGTGAATGGCCTGAGCCCGACCAAGGGGCTGAAGACCGGTCAGAAGATCGTCATCCCGGCCTATGCCTATTCGAGCAAGGGCGAGCCGAAGGTCGCCGACGCAAAGCCGGTGAAGGACGGCAAGCACGATCTGCCGGCCACCGCGCCGGACAAGGTCGCCGTGCTGCCGCAGCAGCCGAAGCTCAAGGAGGGCAAGTCCGCGGCCCAGGTCGACGCGTCGGCCGCCGCGAGCCAGCCCAAGGAGCCAAAGCCGGCGCAGGTGGCCAAGGCAACCGGCGCTGCGGGCACTTATACGGTCCAGTCGGGAGACACGATGTCCTCGATTGCCAGGAAGACCGGCGTCGGCGTCGTGGCGCTGAAGCAGGCCAATGGCATGAAGGATGGCTTGCTCAAGATTGGCCAGACCCTGAAGGTGCCGGCCGGCGGAATAGCGACGGTAGCCAGTGCCAAGCCGGCCAAGGTCGATCCGGTGACCACCGCAACCACGCAAGCTCCGGCAAAGACCACGCCGTCGGAAACGCTGGCATCCTACACGCCGCCGAAGAAGGACGCGAAAGTCATCCAGCAGGCCGAGGACGACGAGGCGGTGGCACCGGGTGCCACTGGGATCGGCAAGATGCGCTGGCCGGTTCGCGGCCGGGTGATTTCCAGTTTCGGATCCGGCAAGGACGGCGTCGACATCGCCGTGCCAACGGGCACGCCGGTCAAGGCGGCCGAGAACGGCGTCGTCATCTATGCCGGCGACGGGCTGAAGGAATTCGGCAACACGGTGCTGGTGCGCCACGAGAATGGTCTGGTCACCGTCTATGGCCATGCCAGTTCGATCGAGGTGCAGCGCGGCCAGAAGGTCAAGCGCGGCCAGGAGATCGCACTCTCGGGCATGAGCGGCACGACGGACTCGCCGAAGCTGCACTTCGAAGTGCGCAAGAACTCGGCGCCGGTCGACCCGTCAGGTTATCTCGAATAGAATAAAAAAATGCGATTTGCGGGCCGCCTGACCTCCAGTCCGGCCCGCCGGCTCAGGCCCGCCCCGCAAGGAGCGGGCTTTTTCAGTTTTGTCGGATGGCTGTTTCTCAAGGCTCAAAGATGATCGCGCAGCGTGTCGGCGATCATCACCTCGAGGCTGCTGGCCTTGATACCGAGAAGCATCTCGGCGTCGGAGGAATCCACCAGCAAGGGGGTCTCGAAAAGATAGCTCATCTCGATGAGCTCATGCATGCCCAATGCTTCCATCTCGGCAGTGGAATAGGAACGGATTTCCAAGGCCTCTTGCCGAAGCATCGCAGCGGTTTTCAGGATGAGTTGGCGGGGTGAGGCGTATTGCGAGGGAACGTGAAACGCTCGCCCCCATTCGCCCGTGTAACGGGAAGCCGCGACAAGCGTCCTGGCGACGTCCTTGGTGAAGGCCCAGGCATGGGTTGCGTCGAGGTTCCCAATGAAAGCGGTGGGCTTCCCCTCGATGATGGAGGGGGCGGTTCCTTTCTTCGAAGTCGGATCCAGGGAAAGGTCGGAGCGAAGCGGGCTGTCGGCACTTTCCCCATAGCCATACAGGTTTCCAAGGACGATGAGCTTCGCGCCGACCGCCTCCGCCGCGCGCACGGTACCGTCGATGATGGGGAAAAAATCGGTTGGCCACCTGTGATAGGTGGCCATGGCGCACATGAAAATGGCGTCGGCGCCTTGGCAGACACGCGCGAGTTCCGAGGCATCGGTGGCGTCGGCCTGTACGGCCCGCACGTTCCGCAACGTGTTCGAACCGACGCTCCGGCTGGTGAGAACGACATCATGTCCTTCCTCGCCAAGAAGGCGAGCGGTTTCGCGACCGACCGGCCCCGCTCCGACAACAACATAGAAACTCATGGCATAACCTCTCGTCCAAGTTTGATGGAGAGGCGTGAGTACAGGTCCACGGCATTGAAAATCGCGCGGGAATTGCCAAATTTTGAACAGGTTTTGCCACGAATCGAGAGAGCATGCGTTCGCAATACGCTCCGGCCCAAGCCGCGTCCGACGTCACAATGGCCTCCCGGCATATCGAAGCCGGCGTCCACCGCCTGTCCCCGGCGTCACACCATCGCATCAGGGTGCATGCCAGTGCGGCGACGCGCTCCTACTGCAATCAGGTCGGACGATATTTCGTCAGGCGCGCCGGCGATATCGACCTGGTGCCGGCCGGCCAGGAGGGCGGCTTCGAGGCCGAAACCTCGTTCGACACGCTGGAGATCGCGTTGCAGCCAGCCTTGATGGAAAGGGTGGCGGAGGAGCTTGGCGGCAAGGCGCAAGCATTGCGGCTCGACACGCGGCACCTGCTTCGTGACCAGCGCATCGAACATCTCGCTCGAGCGCTCGAGAGCGAACTGAATGCAAACTCGCCGAGTGACCCTTTGTTTGCCGACAGCATTGGCGCTGCACTGGCGGTGAGGCTGCTTGGCCTCGGTGAACCTGATATCGGTCGAACGAACCGTTTGTCGGATACCCAGCTGACACGCGTGCTGGAGTACATCGAGGCGGCTCTCCACGAGCCGCTTTCGATCCATCGACTAAGCCGAGTTGCCGGCGCGAGCAGCTCGCATTTGCGGACATGGTTCAAGGTGGCGACGGGCGTCACCTTGCACCGCTATGTGTTGCGACGTCGCGTCGAACGCGCACGCGTTCTGCTGCAGCGAGGCGATCTCAGCACAAGCGAAGTCGCTGAAATGACGGGCTTTGCGCACCAGTCACACTTGGCGCATTGGATGCGCCGAGAGATCGGCCAAACGCCGCGCGACCTGCGACGGCCGCAGCCACCCAAATGACCGCATCAATCCTGTAGCGGCTTGCCGAGCCTACCAGCCAGATCCTGGGTAAACTGCCAGGCGACCCGGCCCGAGCGGCTGCCGCGCGTCGTCGCCCATTCCAGCGCCTCTGCCCGCAGCTGCTCGGGGTCGATGTCGAGACCATGATGGCTGGCATAGCCGTTGATCATGTCGAGATATTCGTCCTGCGAGCATTTGTGAAAGCCGAGCCACAAGCCGAAACGATCGGATAGCGAGACCTTTTCCTCGACCGCTTCGGACGGGTTGATGGCGGTCGAGCGCTCATTGTCGATCATGTCGCGCGGCAACAGGTGGCGGCGGTTCGAGGTGGCATAGAAGATGACATTGGCCGGGCGGCCCTCGACGCCGCCTTCAAGCGCCGCCTTCAGCGACTTGTAGGACGTGTCGTCATGATCGAAGGAGAGGTCGTCGCAGAACAGGATGACGCGGAAAGGGGCCGCCTTCAGCAAGCCCATCAGCTTCGGCAGCGTGTCGATGTCCTCGCGGTGGATTTCGATCAGCTTCAGCGGCAGGCCGGATTTGGCCTTGGCATTGATTTGTGCATGCACGGCCTTGACCAGCGACGATTTGCCCATACCGCGCGCGCCCCACAACAGGACGTTGTTGGCGGCGAAGCCGGCGGCGAAGCGCTCGGTGTTGTCGACGAGGATGTCGCGGACGCGGTCGACGCCGCGGATCAGGCCGATGTCGACGCGGTTGACCTTGCGCACCGGCTCCAGATAGCCGGGTTCGGCCTGCCAGACGAAGCAATCGGCCACGTTGAGGTCGGTTTCAGGCACCGGCGGCGGCGCGAGCCGGCTGACCGCTTCGATCAGGCGGTCGAGTTTCTGGTTCAGGGCGTCAATGCTGGTATCGGTCATATCAGGTCTTTTGCTTTGGTTTTTGCCGTGGCAGGCGGCCCCGGTTCGATTCCGGCGGTTTCGAAACCGGTTGCAACCATTTGTTCGAACGTGATCTTTTCCGAAAACTGGCTCGCGCTTTTCGTGATCCTGCTCTAACACGGCTAAACAGGCCGGAAAAGCAGCGGATTTGCCCGGCCGCGCAGTTGCATTGACAACTTTACCGACTATATTCCGGCCAAATTTCTAGGGGCCGCCAAATTCCACAAGACGGTTTGGCGGCTGTTTTCAAAATTCAGGAGTACCTCGATGTTCGTGACACCGGCATACGCCCAAGGCATCGGCGGCGCCTCTCCCGATATGTTCATCAGCATTTTGCCGTTTGTCCTGATTTTCGTGATCATGTATTTTCTCATCATCCGCCCGCAGCGCACACAGCTGAAGAAGCGCGGCGAGATGCTGGCGGCGGTTCGTCGCGGCGACACTGTCGTCACCGGCGGCGGTTTCGTCGGCAAGGTGACGAAGGTGATCGACGACAACGAGCTGGAGATCGATCTTGGCGGCGGCACCAAGGTGACGGCGCTGCGCTCGACGATCGCCGACGTGCGCGTCAAGGGCGAACCGGTCGCCAACCAGAACGCCAAGAAATAACCAGATTCAAGGCGGAGCGATCCGCGGACACGCTCTGACGGACGACGCCATATGCTTTATTTCTCGCGCTTCAAGATGATCCTGATCTGGCTGGCCGTGGCCGCCACAGTGATCCTCGCCGCGCCCAATCTGTTCCCCGCCAGCACGCTGGCCCAGCTCCCCAGTTGGGTGCCGAAGCGGCAGATGACGCTCGGCCTCGACCTGCAGGGCGGTTCGCACATCCTGCTGGAGATGAATCAGAACGACCTAATCAAGGATCGGCTGGAGACGGCGCGCGATGAAATCCGCACACTGCTGCGCGATGCCAAGATCGGTTATACCGGCCTAGCCGGCACGGGCCGGACCCTGCAGGTCCGCATCACCGATCCGGCCCAACTCGATGCCGCAAAGAAGGCGTTGAAGAGCTTGACGGATCCCGTCGCCGCCGGCCTCTTCACCGGCGGTTCCATCCAGGAAATGTCACTGGACGATTCGGAGCCCGGCCTGCTCAAGTTCACCGTCACCGACGCCGGCATCAAATACCGCACATCGACCGCACTGGAACAGTCGATCGAAGTGGTCCAGCGCCGCGTCAACGAACTCGGCACGACCGAGCCTATCGTGCAGCGGCAAGGTGACGACCGCATCCTCGTCCAGGTGCCTGGCCTGCAGGACCCGCAGCGGCTGAAGGAAATCCTCGGCCAGACCGCGAAGCTGACCTTCCAGATGGTCGACCAGTCGATGCCGGTGCAGGACGCCCTCAAGGGACGCCCGCCGGCAGGCGATTCGGTGCTCTATTCGCAGGACGATCCGCCCGTTCCCTACCTGATCGAAAACCGCGTCATCGTATCGGGTGAAAACCTCGTCGACGCACAGGCGACGTACAATTCGCAGAACAACGAGCCGGTGGTTTCGTTCCGCTTCGATTCGAAGGGCGCTGCCCGCTTCGGCCAGGCCACCGCGCAGAATGTCGGCAAGCTGTTTGCCATCATCCTCGACAACCAGGTGATCTCGGCTCCGCAAATCCGCGAGCCGATCCTCGGCGGCACAGGCCAGATCTCCGGCAATTTCACTGCCCAGAGCGCCAACGACCTGGCCGTGCTGCTGCGCGCAGGCGCGCTGCCGGCGACGCTGACCGTCATTGAGGAACGCACCGTGGGTCCAGGCCTGGGCCAGGATTCGATCCATGCGGGCAAGGTCGCCGGCATCATCGGTTCGATCCTCGTCGTGGCGTTCATGTTCGTGTCCTACGGTTTCCTCGGCTTCCTCGCCAATATCGCGCTGGCGGTGCACGTGGCGATGATCGTCGGGCTGCTGTCGCTGCTTGGCGCCACACTGACCTTGCCGGGTATTGCCGGTATCGTGCTGACCATCGGCATGGCGGTCGATTCCAACGTGCTGATCTACGAGCGTATCCGCGAGGAGCGACGCGCCGGCCGCTCGGTGATCCAGGCGATCGACACCGGTTTCTCGAAGGCGCTGGCGACCATCGTCGATTCCAACGTCACGTCGCTCATTGCGACGGTGGTGCTTTTCTATCTCGGTACCGGGCCGGTGAAGGGCTTTGCCATCACCTATGCCATCGGCATCCTGACGACGGTCTTCACCGCATTCACCTTCACCCGCCTGCTGGTCTCGATCTGGCTGCGACGTGCCCGTCCGAAGGAATTGCCGAAAGCGCCGGTGACCTTCGTTCCACCGGGCACGAAAATTCCGTTCATGGGTATCCGCCGGTGGACGTTCGCGCTGTCGAGCACATTGTCGATACTGTCCGTCGTGCTGTTCATGAGCGTCGGTATCAATTACGGCATCGATTTCAAGGGCGGCTCGCTGATCGAGGTCCAATCCAAGAGCGGCGATGCCAATCTCGGCGATATCCGCAGCCGACTGACGGAACTGAACATCGGCGAAGTGCAGGTGCAGCAGTTCGGTGCGCCCAACGACGTGTTGATCCGCGTCGGCACACAGGACGGGGGTGAAAATGCCGAGCAGACCGTGATCGACAAGGTGCGCGGCGAGCTGCAGGACCAGTATAATTTCCGCCGCGTCGAAGTGGTGGGCCCGACGGTTTCCGGCGAATTGGCCAAGCAAGGCACGATAGCCATGATCGTCGCGCTGGTCGGCATCCTTGTCTATGTCTGGTTCCGTTTCGAATGGCAGTTCGCGGTCGGCGCTATCGTCGCGACGGTGCACGACGTGGTCATGACGCTCGGTTTCTTCGTCATCAGCGGGCTCGAATTCAACCAGTCGTCACTGGCGGCGATCCTGACCATCATCGGTTATTCGCTGAACGACACGATCGTGGTCTATGACCGCGTCCGCGAGGACCTGCGAAAATACAAGCGAATGCCGTTGCCGCAACTGTTGAACAACGCCATCAATGAGACGTTGTCGCGAACGACGCTGACGTCCGTGACGACCAGCTTGGCGCTGCTGGCGCTGGTGCTGTTTGGCGGCGAAGTGATCCGCTCCTTCACCTTGGCGATGCTGTTCGGCGTCGTGTTCGGCACGTATTCTTCGATCTTCATCGCGGCGCCGTTGCTGATCCTGTTCAAGCTGCGGCCGCAAGCTTCGGCCGATGAGGAAAAGCCGGTCAACGGTGGCAAGGCGGTCGCGACCTGACGCGCGGCCCCGAAGGTGACAGAGTGGTGACCGGCAAAGGCATCGTCATCCGCGAGGCGCATTTCCCCGGCCGCGCGCCGATCGAGGCTTATGGCAATGGCGGCTTCCGCTTTGCCGACATGTCGCATCGCGGCTCGCTCCTGTGTCTGCCGTCCGGCATCCATGGCTGGGAGCCGGCAAATCCCCTGGCGCTGACGACGGCGGATTTCGACCGGCTTCTGGCCGAGGCCGACAGGGTCGAGATCCTGTTGGTGGGCATGGGCAGGGATCTGCGGCCGTTGCCGGCGGCGCTGCGGGGGGCATTGAAGGATGCAGGCATAGCCTCCGACCCGATGTCGACCGGTGCAGCAGTGCGGACCTACAACGTCCTTCTGGCGGAAAACCGCGCCGTGGCTGCCGCGCTCATCGCCGTCGACTGATATGTCGCAGAATGCCAAAATCGTCATGGACGGGGTGCGCGCCGCCGATCATGATCGCTATCTCACCGCGCTCTATGCAGCTGCCGATAAGCGCGACGCGCTGTTTTCGCTCTACGCTTTCAATGCCGAGATCGCGGGCATCCGTGACCGCATCCATGAGCCGTTGCCCGGTGAGGTGCGGCTGCAATGGTGGCGCGATGTCATTGCCGCCGGCGGCGAGGCGGGCGCGGGCCATCCCGTTGCCGAAGCCTTGAACGCCACCATTGCGACATTCAAGCTGCCGAAACTCGCCTTCGAGAACATGCTCGAAGCACGTATCTTCGATCTCTACGACGACCCGATGCCATCGCGCACCGATCTGGAGGGCTATTGCGGCGAGACTGCAGCCGCGCTCATCCAGCTCGCCGCAATGGTGCTCGATCCTGTCGAGGCGCCGGGGTTTGCCGAACTGGCGGGCAGGGCGGGCTGCGCCCAGGCGATGACAGGCCTTTTGCTTCTGTTGCCGCTGCACCGCAAGCGCGGGCAATGCTTCGTGCCGGCCGATATTCTGGCGGCAGCGGGCTCGTCGCCGGACGCATTTGTTGCTGGCGATGGCGGGCCTAGCGCCCAGCGCGCCGTGGCGGCGATGATCGCGCTGGCGCGCGAACATTTTTCCGCCTTCGAGCGGGGTGCCGCCGCGCTGCCGGGGTCGCTGCGTCCGGCATTCCTGCCGCTGGCGCTGTCACGCGCCTACCTCGACAAGATGGAAGGCTCGCGCCACTCACCGCTCGGCGGCGCGGCGCGGCTGTCGGCGTTGCGCCGGCATTGGTTGCTGCTGCGCCGTGCAGACAAGGGCTGGCCGACACTTTGACGTAAACGTCAATTGTGTTAAGGAGTCCGCCTGCCGAGAACTGTCGCAGAAGACGACAGGCTGGCCCGGAGGAAATCCATGAGCCTGCCCGTGCTGGTCGCGATCGTCGTGCTAGGCATTGCGCTGTCGGTCGCCGCCGTGCATTTCACCGGCGGCAGCAAGATGGCCACTCTGACCGGCGCTGATCAAGCGATAGGCCGATTCGCAGAGGACTTTCCCGACGAGATTGCGATCGCGGTTCGACTAACGGCGGACAGCCGGTCCGCTTTTCTCGATCTTGGCCATGGCCGCACGGGCATCGTCCACGGTATCGGCGACTGCTTTCTGACCCGCATCGTGACGCCTGGGGACGTCATTGTGTCCAATGCTGACGAGACGAACACGATCCAGGTGCGGCTGACGGACTTCACCTGGAAGGGCGGCCGCTTCCGCCTTGCCAGTGACGTCGACGCACGGGCCTTGCTGAACGCTCTTGAGCCGCGAGACACGAGTTCCGCCAGGGAGGCCGCGTGATGGACAGCTACGATTTTCCGCAGGTCACCCAACTGGCCATTCCGTTTTTCGTCGCCGCGATCCTGATCGAGCTATGGCTGGTGCGCACAGGTCGCGCCAAGGGCTCGTTCGAGACGCGCGACACCTTGACCAGCCTGATGATGGGCACTGGCAATGTCGTCGCCGGGCTGCTGCTTAGTATCGTCTCCTACTGGGCGCTGCTGTGGCTCTGGCAGTTCCGTGTCTTCAATCTCGGCCTGTCGGTCTGGGTGTTCTTGGCCGCCTTCCTGCTCGATGATCTGCGCTATTATGTCTACCATCGCATCGCGCATCGCGTGCGCTGGGTCTGGGCCGAGCATGTCAATCACCATTCCAGCCAGCACTACAACCTCTCGACGGCGCTCAGGCAGAGCTGGACCGGGCTGTTCACCTTCATGTTCGTGCTGCAGGCGCCGCTGGTGCTGCTCGGTTTCCACCCGGCGGTGATTGCCTTCACCTTCGGCTTCAACCTCGTCTGGCAGTTCTGGATCCACACCGAGACGATCGGCAAGATGTGGGGCTGGTTCGAGTTCATCTTCAACACGCCGTCACACCACCGCGTCCACCACGCCACCAACCCGCGCTATCTCGACGCCAACTACGCCGGCACGCTGATCATCTGGGACCGCATGTTCGGCACCTTCGTCGAGGAATTGGAAGAGGACCGGCCGCGCTACGGCATCGTCAGGAATCTGGGCACCTTCAACCCGCTGAAGGTGGCATTCCACGAATGGATCGGCATGTTCAGAGATGCCTTCGCACCCGATCTGACGCTGCGCGAGCGTCTGAACTACCTGATCAAGCCGCCAGGCTGGAGCCATGACGGCTCGCGCGAAACCTCGGAAACGCTGAAGGCGGCATATGTTCGGAGAAATCCGGGCGAGGCGGGCAAGCCGGGATTGCCGATGGCAGGGGCTGAGCCGGCGGAGTAGTGTAAGGCCTAGTCGACGACCTTGATCCGCACCCTAGAGCGTAGTGACGATTTAACTACCTGAGCCAGATGGCGATAGCTGCAAGTTTGACAAAGCCCATGAAGTTGGCG
>NZ_JAIUGQ010000040.1:0-56197 GCF_020164715.1 Mesorhizobium sp. ESP7-2 | reverse complement strand
TGGCCCCTGTGCAATACAGGACCCAGCCCTTAAATCTACCAGATCAATGAACCGTCCAACTTTACGGGGTCAGTTCAATCCCGCGGGGTTTTTCATTTCCAGAACCATGTTGCCGGTCGCGAGTTGTCCTTGCTATCGTGCCAATGCGGTCAGCACAGGGACGCCCATCATGGACGCAAGTGAAATGAGTGCGATCGGCGACACCCTCATGAGGATCGTCACGCCCGACATGTCTCCCAAGCAGCTTGTCAAAGCCGCCCGGAAAGCGCACCCCAAGGCCTCGAAGAAGGATATTGCCAGAGCAGCCTTCTTCTCGATCATCGCAAACGCCGATCAGGACATCGGCAAGGCGAGGAACCTGCAGGCATTTGCCATCGCGGAGCGCACACAGCAGCCGGACTGAGCAAGTCAGCGCCTTGGCGTTATGTGAGCTCGCGATCGCTGCGCAATCATGCTTCATCGCCGGGGATAGGCCGCCCGGCAGACCGACATCACGGTATCGCGCAGCCAACGATGGGCCGGGTCGGCGTCCATGCGAGGATGCCACATCGCCGATATTTTGAACTCCGCAACAGGAAGCGGGAGCTCGAAGCTCTCGAGACCCGTCGCGACGGCGTGGTCGCTTGCGCCAGCGTTGCCGAAACACGAGCGCGGCACGGTCGCTACCAGGTCCGACTGGCGCACGATCCGCATTGCATCGGGGTAGCCGGGCACGACAACCACGACGGTGCGTCGAAGGCCAAGCTTCACCAACGCTCCATCGATCGGCTCGACGACATTTCCTTCCCGGGATGCCACCACATGCTTACAGGCGGCGTAGCGTTCGGGCGTGACACCAGCGCCCGTCAGAAGCGGATGTCCGGCCCGGGCCACGCCGACATATTTGTCGTGGAACAGGAACTGGGTGCGTATCTCGGGCGCGGACGTTCCAAGCAACCCGATCTCCAGATCGATGAGACCTTCCCGAAGCGGACGCGCGTCCTTGTCGGGCTTGGGCGCGAAGCGCAGTCGGACACGGGGCGCCGCACGGGTAACCGCAATCACGACCGGGCCGGAAAGGAACTCCAGGAATGCTTCGCTGGCGCGAATGGTGAATGTCAATTCGAGTGTGGCCAGGTCCACGCGCATGTTTTGCGGCCGCAGAACCGATCGCACATCCCGGGTAAGTTCATGGACGCGGTCGCGCAATTCCGTGGCGTGCGGTGTGGGCACGAGCCCGCGTCCGGCCCGGACGAGCAGCGGGTCGCCGGTGGCTGCGCGAAGCCGTGTGAGCGTCCGGCTCATCGCCGAGGTGCTCAAGCCGAGCCGTCGGGCCGCCCCTGTCACGCTGCCTTCGGCAAGCAAGACGTCCAGCGCCACGAGAAGGTTCAGGTCCACATTGTCCATGGCACAGCCTTATCCCAGCTGTTTTGGCGGATATAGCGTCGGATGCAACCATAGTTTGAATTCGGCGCGTCTGGCGCATGGCCTCCGGTTGCCCATATCTGCGGTCATCCCAGCCAACGAAAATGATTGCCCAATGTCCACGAGCGCCTTGAACACCCAGTCAAATACTATCCTCATCGTCGGCGCATCGCGCGGCCTCGGCCACGCAATGGCGGCCGAGTTCCTCAGGAAAGGCTGGAACGTCGTCGGCACGATCCGGAAAGGCAGCGGCCAGACCAAGTTGCACGACCTCACAGACGAGTTCGAAGGCCGGCTCGAAATCGAGAGGGTCGACATCTGCGAGCCCGATCAGGTCGCGGCCTTGCGCGACCGGCTGTCGGGCAGGGTGTTCGACATAGTGTTCGTCAATGCCGGCGTGACAAATAACCCGGCTGAAACGATCGCCGATGTGGCGACCGACGAGTTCGTGCGGGTAATGGTCACAAATGCACTCGGCCCGATGCGGGTCCTCGAGAGCCTGGAGCCATTTGTCCCGGCGACCGGCCTGATCGGCGTGATGTCATCCGGGCAGGGTAGCATCTCCAACAATGAGACGGGTCAACGTGAGATTTACCGCGGCAGCAAGGCAGCGCTGAACATGTTCATGCGAAGCTTCGCGGCCCGCCATGCCGCAACACCGCGTGCCATGGTGCTGATGGCGCCCGGCTGGGTCCGTACGAAGTTGGGAGGGCCGGATGGGCGGCTGAGCATCGAGGAGAGTGTGCCGAGCCTCGTGAACGTCTTGCTTGCCAAGCGAGGAACCCCAGGGTTGACCTATGTCGACTACCTCGGCCGCACCGTCCCCTGGTGATATAGGCCCGCCAGTCCCGGTACGTCGCAAATATCCCCGGCACCGCACCAGGGTTCCGGAGAAAGAGGGCGAAAGGATCGAGCGTCGGCGCTCAATCCTCAAGCTCGGTCCTGTGCGGAAAGTGCAGGCGTCTGAAAGCCTACATGTTGCTGGCGGCGTGATGCTGCGGCGGAGCCGGTCTGTTCTTGGCGGGCCGGGGTTTGATGTGAACCGGCCGGTCGGCGAGTGTTTTCACTATCGGCAGCGTCACGCGCTGCTCGGCAGCCATGCGCTCGCGTTTCACCATCTTGGCGACAAAGCTCCGCACCTCGAACATAAAGGGCTCCTCCCAGATGCCCTCCCGCAAGTTCATCGTACGCCTGCCGGAGGCCGAGCGCATCTAGATTCGACAAGGTCAACCCGGCTCCCTGCCTTTCGCTGCTGCATGGAGCCGGGCTGGAAGGCCATCCGCCGTCACTGCTGTTGTCATCCTGCTGGATGACAACAGTTGCGGTATAGAAGGTACGGCTCTCTTACAGCGAGAAGCTTGCCATTTTTGAACCGGGGCACCGGTGGTGGATGGCGGCAAGACGGCGGATATTCGTTCTAATTTCAACAACTGCAGTAACGGTTGATTCAACCATTGCTGGTATTTATTCCAGAGTGTAGCGGCGGCTCCGACAATGCGGGCGGGTGCTGTTGCCGAAGCCGCCTGCGCAGTCCGGTTGGGATCTGACCGCGCTGTCTCAGAATAGGACAGCGCGGTCAACGATCCGTTAATCGTGACGATTTCGCCGGTTCGGGCGGATGCCGTATCTGTCACTTTCCACAATTTTTGCGTTTCGTCGGCAGGGAAAGTTTGCCTAAATACCTGATTCATTGACTTTGTGGCGGAGGGAGTGGGATTCGAACCCACGGTGAACTTGCGCCCACGCCGGTTTTCAAGACCGGTGCCTTAAACCGCTCGGCCATCCCTCCATCGTGATTTTTCAACCACTTAGGAAATTCAGTATCGGTCGATTTCTAGCGGTTGGCACCGAATTGGCACCGAAGGCGTTCCCGACCGGTTCGCGGTTCATTCCTGTAGTGCGGCATTGAGGGCCGCGTCAACCACCGCGGCGGCACCTTCCTGCTGTCCTGGCAGAAGGTGTGCATAAATGTTCAGCGTAACCGACGGGTTGGCATGACCGGCGCGCGCCGACACGACATGCACGGGAACGCCGCTGCGCAGCAAGTGCGTGATGTGGGTATGCCGCAAGCCGTGGAAAGTGACCTGAGGCACACCAGCGGTTTCGGCCTCGCGCGCAAATTCCTTTGAGAAGGGGCGAGGGGTGCGAATGCGGCCATCCCAGGTCGGGAACGCCAGATCCTGCTCGTCCTTGCCCATGCCGAGCTTCAGGCGGTGCTCGGCCAATTCCTTACGGTGCCGGCGCAGCTCGATTACCAGACGAGCGGGCAGGGCGATCGTGCGACGGCTGCGGTCGGTCTTCGGTTCCTTGATCGCGATGCCGGCCTTCGTCTCCTCGACGACCTGAACGACCTGGAGGGTGGAGCGATCGAGATCGATATCTTTCCAGCGCAGCGCCAGCACCTCGCCACGGCGCATTCCCGTGGATGCAGCCATCAGCACCGGCATGTAGATCGAACGGCCTTTCAGGTGGCCGAGAAGGGCTTTTAACTCGGCATCATCCAGCACCTGGATTTCCTCACGCCGCACCTTAGGCGTCGTCTGCACGGCGGGCATGGGTGATTGACGAAGCTTCCTCGCCTTCACGGCCGACGCCAGGATTTGCGAGAGAAGGCGGTGGACATGCTGGATGGTCTGCGCAGCCAGGCCGCCCTTGCCGTCGCGGCGGCCGCTGGTGCGCAGATGGTCATAGAACTGGTCGATCCTGGTGCCGTCGAGCTTCTGCAGCGCAACGACGCCGATCTGCGGGACAATGTGCTGCTCGATGATCTCGCCATAACGTTCCCGCGTCTTAGCCGCTGTCTTCGATGGGGCGATCGTCTTCAACCAATGCCGCGCATATTCGGCGACCGTCGCGGTCGAGCGCTCGACGAACGTGCCTTCGTCGATCTGGTTGAGGCGCTTGGAAAGCTCCGCCTCGGCTTCCTTTTTCGTGCCGCGGACGGTGGCGAACTGTGTCAGGCGCTTGCCGGTGACCGGATCGGTGCCGAGATCGAACTTGAGGCGCCAGGAAGACTTGCCGCGACGAGTGATGTTACCGCGCATCAGTTCTTCTCCTCGTCGAACTTCGCGTTGATGTTGAGCTTGCCGGCGCTAGCCAGTCGGTTGATGAACCGGGCCTTCAGTGATTCGATGTAATTCGCGATATCTTCTGGGTTGGCATCTGGCATGGCCACGACGTCCTTGATGAGACTGTCGATGACGTCGAAGGTTGCTTTCTGCCGGCAATCCGGATCGGCCATCCATTCGGTATCGGACCATCCGGGATGCCCTTTCTGGGCGGCGCAAAACTGACCTTCCTGCGCAAAGCGGCCGGCTTTCATGATGGCCCAGAAACGCATTTCTGGACTGGTGAAAAGGCGCTCATCTCCGAATGAACGCTCAAGGCGGTATTCGGCCTCTTGGCTTTGAGACCGACCATTCTCGGCCGCAGCGCGATCAAGGCGCTCTTTCATGTCGGCGGTCACGCGTAGGCCCAGCGAAACCCGCTCTCCCGGAGTGGGCGCCTTGGTGGGACGTCCACGTTTCTTATCGGCTGTCATGTGCTCGCTCGTCCTTTCCTGTGCCTATTTTCTATATGGGTACAGAAAAGCCTTGTAAAGGAGGCGAGAGGTTAATATTTTCTGCACGGGTACAGAAAAGGAGGCCCGTTGCAATGAGCGACCAACAGATCACCCGCGCGACCATCACCATTGTCGAGGCAGCGCATCGTCTCGGCATTGGGAGGAACCAGGCATATGAAGCCGCTAAGCGCGGCGAAATCCCATCGATCAAAATCGGCAAACGCCTGCTGGTACCGAAGGCCGCGCTCGAGAAGATGCTGGGGGAGGCGGCCTGATGGATCAGTCCGACCTCCAACCCGACGAGGCGGTGCGCGCCGCGGCTGAATTCTTGGCTGGGCCGCGCGAGCGCTCAGGCCAAGCCTGCGTTCCTGAGTTGAGGACACGATATGGGTTGACGACCCCGGAAGCCATCGAGGCGATCAGGCTCGCCAACGCGCTACGACTGGCGAGGGCGCACTGATGGCACCAGAAAAGCGAACGCCCGCCGAGGACCAATCGACGGGCGCCAGGGGGGATCACTCAAGCTCAAGTGTTCACGAAAATAGCGGTACTTCCGCCGATTTTCAAGGAAAACAGAACACTTCCGATCTGCTCTCGAACAGATTGGCTGACCTTGCCGAGCGAGTGCGCCAGGCGGCGGCCGACTCGGCCATCGCAGAGTGCACCAGCGTTTCCAGAGCCATGGACGCCGGCCAGATGCTTGTCGAAGCAAAGGCGGCCTGCGCGCATGGTGAGTGGCTGCCCTTTCTCGACCGCGCCGCCATCCATGAACGCCGCGCGCGCCGTTTGATGCAGCTTGCCCGATCAGGGCTCAATTCGGACACCGTGTCCGATTTGGGAGGCATCGGCGCTGCCCTGGCCTTCACGTCGAAATGGCAACTGCCAAGCTTCGAAAAGGCGCTGTTCATCTACGATCCCGAGGATGGCGAAACGGCCATCGGCCGAGGCGCTGCCCATGTCTGGGAGTGCGAGATGCACCGCGGATATTACTTCGTCGGAATGCTGAACGACGAGGGCGAGACTTGCATCGTCACCCGTCGTCCGATGCTGCCCCTGGTTGAGATCGATGGTGATCGTCCGATCAATACGATCGTCGGCTTTCTCACAAGCCAAGGCTTCTCGCTGCCGATCGCTGATTGGCGGTTCGGCATTGTCGACCGTCAGATCCCGATCATCGTCATGGCGCCTTTCATCAGCCGTGACACCTTCCGGGAGGTCGCCACGCCATGACCGACCTCGTGTGGATGAAAGTCTACATCGGCACAGAGACGGCCCTGACAGGCCATCTCTCGGCCGAGGAATTTGGCGCCTATGAGCGCCTGCGCAGGCACGCCTGGCAGCATGGCTCGCTGCCTGAAGACCTTCCGCGTTTGATGCGCATAACTGGCGTCGATTCGGACAGGTGGGAAGAGGTTGCGAAGGCCATCGGCCCGTTAATGGCTGAAGGCCTTCGGAGGCTCGATGAGGATCGGATCGAGGCCGCTTCGAAGCGTGAAAGGAAGGTCGCGGCAGGGAGAAAAGGCGCTGAGGCCAAGTGGCGACCGCATGGCAGAGCCATTGCAGATGCCAATCGCGCGGCGATGGCAGAACCATCGGACGAGATGGCAGAACCATCCGTTTGCCAATGGCCATCAGCATTAGCATCAGCATCAGACAGTTATGCTCCGGAAAGAAAGGAAGAAAGGTTAGAGCCTACGCGCGCGAGAGAGCCGAACCTTATGACCATGTCGATGGCAGAGGCAGCGGAGCATTTGCGCAAGACGGGCAATCTCGACGACGATGGGTCGGCCAACGCCTACGCCGCGGCCAAGGGTCACGCGTCATGACGGAGCGTCACCTGGCTTTCGGCTGGCCGGGCAACATCAGCGAACAGTTCTGCCGCGGCCTCCACCTTGTCCGCCGAGGCGGCCACCTTGTCGAACTTTTTCAGCACGCGATCATGCAACAACTGCAGTCGGGCGCCATGGTAAACCAGGCTGCGGAGGTGACCGTCCGAATTCAACGGCTCAAACAACATGGTGCCGGCTCCTTAGAGAGTGAAAATCCTAGCAGCATCAACTCTCGCGGACATCGTTCGTTCCTACGACGCCATCAAACGGACAGCCGGCGCAGCAAAACGACGTATGCCGGTCAAGTCGCGCTCACCATCCTGGCCTTCGCCATCATTCTGGCCGCCATCGCCGGAGTGTTCCCGTCATGAGCGACACGGCGTCACGGCCGATCGACCAGCGCGAGAGGCAGCGCCGGTACCGCGAGCGCAAGCGCGAACAGAAACGCGAGCTTCGCGGGGTCTTCGTCGACCTTGGCGACATCGCCGACGGGCTGATCGAGCGCGGCTATCTGCAGCAATGGGATGCCGAGGATCAGGACAAGATCGCGGCGGCGGCTGCGTCGTTCCTGAAGGCTCTAAGCGGCTCCTGACGCTCCCGCGTTACGCGTAACGCGCCTCCGAATCGGCGTGTGTTATCCAGGATCGAAGCACCTAATTCGCGGCAGAGACCGAATGGCGAGTGAGACCCAGGCACAATCGAAGGCCGAGAGGCAAAAGACCAATGCACGACTGAAGGCTCAGCATCTCGCCGGCGCGCTGCCTGATGATGACGATAGGCTTCTTTCCAAAGAGGACAAGCGCGAGGGTGAGAAGCTTCTCCGGTGGATCGGCACCATCGATCGGAAGATCTCTAAACTCGAAAAGCAGGTAGACAGAACCGTTCAAGATCCGGACGTCACCGCGGCGAGTTTTGAGGAGCTTAGCAAGCTCAATGAGCAGCGACGGGATTTCGTGAAGCAACTCGTCACGCTCGGCGCGAAGCCGGCGCTCACAGAATTCGTGACCGAGAACCGGATACTGACTCGCGAAGAGCGTGAGAGCGTCGCGAAATTCCTCGCAGAGGCACCGCGCCGCCGCCGCTTGCACCTGGCGAGCATCGTGCCGCGCTGGAGTCAGCCCGGTGGCCTAGTGGAAGCTCCCGCGCTGCTCAAGCAGATCGACGGTATTGACGAGACCATCCGGCGCCTCGAACAGACCCATGCTCGGAAGATCGATTCCGATCACGATGTTCTGTTCGCCATCGACAAGACCCTACCGAAGCTGAAAGCCAAGCGCAGCAGACTGGTCCGGCAGATGGTCGAGCTCAGCGCCGGGTTGAGCACCAAAACCGCCACGGGTCATGACGACGATGCAGCATGGCCCGGCGACGACGAGGATGACACGGACGAGGAAGACGCGCAGGCCGAGCGCGAAACATTTGCCCGAAAGGCTCTAACCGGATTGCTCGCCAAGGCTGGTGTCAAGCACGACGCGATGCTTACGGCTCGACAGATGGTCGAGATTGTCGCCGTCCCGATGGCGATGGCATTGGAGCGGCAGAATGCGCACCAGGAATTGATCGATCGGCTCGATGTTGTCGCAAAGAGGCTCGACGAAATCGAGCGTCATGGGATCAAATTCCAGGGCACATGGCAGAGGGCTTGCGATTACACGCGCGGCTCCGTCGTCGTTCAGGGCGGCTCGTCGTGGGTGGCAACGAAGGATGTTTCGGCCGGCGATGCGCCTCCCGGCAGTTCATGGGCGCTGATGGCGAAGGCCGGCCGCGATAAGAGCGGCAGAGGCTACGAAACCCGGGACATGAGCGGTCTCAACAGCGTCGTTGAGGACGGCGAATGAAAATATTTGGCCGCACAATCCCTTTCACCGGACGTCGCAAGGCGCTGAATTCCGTTACCGGCTCAGACCGCTGGATGCCGCTCATTCGCGAGCCGTTCGCCGGCGCCTGGCAGCGAAACGCACCACCGGTGGACCGGACCACGGTGCAGTCACATCCGACCGTCTTTGCCTGCCAAACGCTCATCGCTGGCGACATCGGCAAGTTGGGCTTGAGACTGATCGGTCTCGATCCCTCCGGTGTCTGGATCGAGACGGCGCGCGGCGCCTATTCCCCGGTATTGCGGAAGCCGAACAGCTTCCAGACCCGGCAGCAGTTCGTCGAAACATGGGTGCTTTCCAAGCTTCAGCACGGCAATACGCTGGTTCTGAAGCAGCGCGACGGCCGCGGCGTCGTTGTCGCCATGTACGTGTTGGATTGGAACCGTGTCCAGCCCTTGGTGGCTGACGATGGCTCGGTCTTTTACCGATTGGCCACGGACAGGATTTCCGGACTTCCAGGCGAGGTCATCGTTCCCGCCCGCGAAGTCATCCACGATCGTTGGAACACGCTCTATCATCCCCTCATCGGCATCTCTCCGGTCTTCGCGGCCGGCGCTCCGGCGATGCAGGGAATGTCAATCGCGGCCAATGCCACCAACTTCTTCCAGAACGGCGCGATGCCCGGCGGCATCCTGACCATTCCGGGATCTATCGATCAGCCGTCCGCGGAAAGGCTCAAGGCCGAGTGGAGCCAGCGCTTTACCGGACCTAACGCCGGCAAGACCGCGATCCTGTCAAATGGCATGAAATACGAGGCTTTCTCGGTCAACGCTGTCGACGCGCAACTGATCGAGCAACTGAAATGGACGAGCGAGCAGATCGCCGCAGTCTATCACGTCCCTGGCTGGCTTGTGCAGGTTGGCGCAGCGCCGACTTATAACAACATCGAGACCATGCTCACTGCCTACTATTCGCAGTGTCTTCAGGGATTGATCGAAGCCATCGAGGCCTTGCTCGACGAGGGTCTCGGCCTTGGCGATAGCCTGGGCGTTGAGTTCGATCTGGATGGCTTGCTGCGCACCGACACGTTGGCGCGCATGGACGCACTGGATAAGGCTAAGGGCAAGCTCACCGTCAACGAGATGCGCTTCAAGCTGAACCAGCCTCCGATCACCGGCGGCAACACGGTTTTCCTGCAGGAGCAGGATCACGGATTGGAATGGTTGGCACGCCGCGATGCCCTTCCACTAGCGCCCCAGGCGCCGCCACCGCCACCGCCAGCGCCTGTCGCTGATCCCCAGGCCGAGAAGCGTCTGGATGCTCGGCTCGGCGAACTCCAGGAACGCTTGGTTGCAGTAGCTCAGTTGGACGCAAGCGCAACGTCGGGGCTGGAACTCCGCATTGCAGAACTCGAGACCAAGCTGGAGGCCGCTGCCAGACCGGCCAATCCGCCGCCGGCCAGCATCGTGATGGCGCGCACCATCCGCCGCCGACTGATGGAGTATCGCCAATGATCACGCTACCGGCGAATTTCGACGAATGTTTCGTGCTCTTCATCATCGCCGATGACGGTCTGTCGGTCGACGCCGAAATCTACGACGGGCCGAAAGACGGCGAACTCGTGGCGACCGTCGAACGCGTCATAACCAGCAAGGTCGACCTGAGCGTCGAGGACATCGGCAAGCGCTACAACGACCTCAAACTGCTCGTCATGGTCAGGCTGGCACTTGAGAACCGCCTCAATCAGGAGGCCAAGCAATGAGCCGGCACGCTCACCTCTACAAAACACGAGAGTGGCGCGAGATCCGCGATGGGCAGCTAAGCAGCCAACCGTTCTGCTGCATGTGCGCCAGGAGAGGCAGGCAAGTTCGCGCCACGGTGTGCGATCACCTCGAACGACACAACGGCGATCCGGAGAGGTTCTTCACTGGCCCCTTCCAGAGTTTGTGCAAGGAGCATCACGACTCCGACAAGCAAAGCATCGAACGCGGTGGAACACGCCATCTGCGTGGCTCCGATGCCGACGGCTGGCCGCACTGGAGGAACCAATGAACCCGGGCGGGACTGTTGTGGCGATAGGTCGAACGGGGCTAGGGACCGCTTGGGGCCGTTCTCTTCATAACCGCCCTCAAAAAACGTTCCGGGGGCCGAAAAAATGGGCGTAAGAGGCCGAAAATCATCGGCGGCGCTGTCCGTCGTCATTGGCTCGGCCGGCATTGCCGCCGTGGGCCGTCCAAAGCCCCTGGCGATCCTCACCAAAGAGCAGGCCGAGGTCTGGAGCACGATCGTCAACCGCCTGCCGGCGAACTGGTTTCCGGCCGAGACGCATGGGCTGCTCGCTCAGTATTGCCGCCACACAGTCGCCGCGGATCGGATCGCGACGCTGATCGGGAACGTGGACAGGGCCAAGGAGGTCAACGTTGCCGAATACGTTGAGCTGCTTCGCGCGCAGGAGCGAGAAAGCCGGTGCATCGCCTCTCTGGCAACGCGCATGCGGCTGAGCCAGCAATCGACGTTGGACAAGTCGAAGAAGAAGCCGGCCGGCGACGGGACGGGAGGCCGCAAGCTGTGGGAAGCCTGACCCGCGCCGAGCGCAATATCAAATGGCTGGAACGCAATATCCGCGTGCCAGACGGCCGCGACGCCGGCAAGGCTCTGCGGCTCCGCCTGTGGCAGAAAGAGGGCCTGCGCAAGATCTACGACAATCCGCACGGGACGCGGCTGGCGATCCTGTCCCTGGGGAAAAAGAACGGCAAATCCACTCTCGCGGCCGCTCTGCTTCTGCTCCATCTGGTAGGCCCGGAATATCGGCCCAACTCGCAACTGCCGAGCACAGCGCAATCCAAAGAGCAGGCGGCGATCCTATTCAACCTGGCTGCAAAGATGGTGCGCCTCAACCCAAAAATGGACGCGGCACAGGGTGGCGCGGTCATCGTCAGGGATACCGTGAAGGAACTCTACTGCCCGGAACTCGGCACGCTCTACCGGGCGCTCTCTGCTGAGGTCCGCACCACGCACGGCATTTCCCCGGTGTTCGCGGTGCACGATGAACTCGGCCAGGTTAAAGGCCCGGTTTCAGAACTCTATGCCGCCGTCGAGAATTCCATGGGCGCGCATGATGATCCCATGTCGATCATCATCTCGACGCAGGCGCCAACGGATGCCGACCTACTTTCCGTGCTGATCGATGACGCTCAGACCGGCGTCGATTCCCATGTCGTCGTGATCGTGTACACCGCGCCGCTGGATGCCGACGCGTATTCAGACGAAACGTTGAAGATGGCCAATCCGGCGGCCGGCGATTATCTCAATTTGCGGGAGTTGCGGAAGCAGGCGAACGACGCCAAGCGGATGCCGGCGCAAGAGGCGATCTTCCGCAACTTCGTGCTGAACCAGCGGGTGGAGGTAACGGCGCCGTTTGTGTCGCGCTCGGCCTGGGCCGCATGCTCGGCGCCGCCGAAGCCTTTGAGTGGCTATCCGGTCTATGGCGGGCTCGACCTCTCGGCGATCAACGATCTGACGGCCTTCCTCGCCGGCGCGAAGATTGATGGCGTCTGGAGCATCGAGCCGTATTTCTGGATGCCCGGCGACGCAATAGCCGATCGCGCCCGCGCGGATCGCGTTCCCTATGACGTCTGGCATCGGGAAAACCAGTTGCTCGCAGCACCCGGCAAGTCCGTCGATTATGAATTCGTCGCGGGCTTCTTGTGGGATTTCTGCCAGGCCAATGACGTGAGGCAGATCGGCTTTGATCGCTGGAATTTCAAGCATCTCAAGCCCTGGCTTCTGAAGGCCGGATTCACGGAGGAACGGATCGCCGAAATCTTCGTCGAATTTGGCCAGGGCTTCGCATCCATGAGCCCGGCCTTGCGAACTCTGGAGGGTGAAATCCTGAACGCCAGGATCGCCCATGGCGACCATCCCGTCCTGAAAATGTGCATGGGCAATGCTGTCGTGACGAGCGACCCGGCCGGCAACCGCAAGCTGGTCAAA
This sequence comes from Mesorhizobium sp. ESP7-2, assembly GCF_020164715.1. Lineage (NCBI taxonomy): Bacteria > Pseudomonadati > Pseudomonadota > Alphaproteobacteria > Hyphomicrobiales > Phyllobacteriaceae > Mesorhizobium > Mesorhizobium sp. ESP7-2. Next base: position 43,592 of record NZ_JAIUGQ010000040.1, on the reverse strand, counting down.
GCCAGGGCTCGAGGTCGGATCGATGGTGCCGTCGCGCTTGCAAACTTGATGGGCGTCGCACCCGCCGGCGAGGTTCCGCAAGCCGTCCACGATTACTCCATTACCTTCATCTAGGAGGGCCGCTTTGTTCAAGCTCGACGGTGACAAGGACTATTACGAGGCGCTGAAGGTTTTCACGCTAGCGCGTGCCGATCTGATCAAAGCCGGGGTCAAATCCGAAGCGATCGATGCCGCAATGCGCGATTGCGCGTTTTTCGTTGCCGCGCATGGCAACCGAAATGAATGGATCCAGGAATTTCAGCGCATGGCCGCGGCTCTCGGGCTTAGGGAGGTGACCTGAAATGGCCTTCATAGCGCCTCTTGCTGGGGAGCCGCTGTGCCACTGGAGAGGATCGCCACTGACGCTGAGAAGATCATCCATTCTGCCAACACCAACAAAGGAGGGCGTCCCGAGTGACGTTTCCATTTCCCACGATGATCGTAAATCCATTCGTCTTTACCCCGCCGCCTCCCGCATCCGCCATGCCATCCTACTGGAACGCCGGCGGGCTCGGTGATCGAACCTCATCAATCACTGTCACCACCACAGCCACTCTTGGCGGTGGAACCATCAACAATCTAATCGATGGAGGGTTCGCCGCCAACAGCACGGATGCCTGTTGGTTCAACAGTGGCCAGACGTTGAGGGAAGTTAAATTTGATTTTGGTGCGGGTGTTCAGAAGATCATCGACGGCTTTCGCTGGGTTCAAGATACCCACTCCGACCACGGCACATGGGTATTTGAGGGATCAAACGACGATAGCACGTATACGACCATCGGCAGCAGTTTTGCTCTCGGCGGCGGCGGCATAGTTAAATATTTCTTTTTCTCAGCCACAAACACCACGGCCTATCGTTACTATAAGTTGCGACAAATAGCGGGCGCAACGGCATCTGGCCCATGGCTGAAAGAAATCCAATTCAGGATCGCCGACCCTGCTATTGGGGAGGTGCGTGATGCCCTCGTAGACGGTGATCGCACCAGCCTGATCACAACGACGACGACCGCAACCATGACGCTCGGCACACACATCGACAATCTGGTGGATGGACTCTTCACGGCCGATGCGAATGGCGCTGCGGCGTTCACTAGCGGGGAGTCGTCACGGGAGATCAAGTTCGACTTGGGCTCTGGTAAGATATTGACTGGGTTCCTGTGGCTGCAAGACACCGAACTTACCCATGGAACCTGGGTCATCGAGGGCTCGAACGACGACAGCACCTATACCGGACTGGGCAGCAGTTTCACTCTTGGCGGTGCGGTGATTCAGCAACAGACGTGGTCCAACAGCACGGCTTATCGTTATCACAAATTGCGACAGACCAGCGGCACGACGAATACCTCGCCATGGCTATACGAGATCGAATTCAGGATCACGTGAAGGAGTCAGGTAAAGGGGGCCGGCATTCGCCAGCCCCCTCAAAGGTTCAATCGAGGACGGCGTGTGGCGCCTATGTCCTTAGCATGTGCCGCCAGCGGCGCCCGCAGCAGTCAACCCTTTGCCATTGAGTTTTGCGCAAAGGCCGGTGAACTGACTGCCGACCCATCCGCCGATGGCAATAACCGCAACGATCGATGCTGCCGCTATGATGCCGATCAGGATTGAGTATTCGACCATGGCAGCACCAGATTCGTCATCCCTGAACTGCGAGGCCATGTTTGTAAATTTCTTCATGTTTACGCTTCCCCTTTTACACTCTGAAAATGGACGTGGTGAATTCACTCCATAGTGTCTTGCCCGCCTCGTCCTACATTGGTCCTGTTCCGTGCCGCGATGGGGTGTCAACTGTTGTTTAACGAAGCATTAACTCACGGATGCTTGCCGAGCTTCGCCAATTAAAACTTAAGTGTCTGCTAATGCAGGGAATTTCGCTGTCTTTACCATAGGCGCGTTTCGCGTATCGCCAGCGGTGCATGCGATTAAGGCAGATATACCCCGTTATTTAGGAGTTTCTAATGCGCCTCATCTCGGCTCGAATGCTCCTGCCTCGTCCGTCAGTTTAACTACCGCTAATGCAACCCCTTGCTGCATAGAGGCAGCGCGCCTATGCTCGGAGGCACGGGGAAATGCATGCGGCGTGTGGTGGAGGGGCTGGATGCTTCGCGTGTTGCGTGAATTCTGGAGAGATCAACGCGGGGTCGCGATGATCCTGGTGGCCATTATGATTCCGGTGCTCATCGGTTTCTCGCTGTTGGCAATCGATATGAGCCGGCTCAATAGCCATCATAATGACCTGCAGAAGGGCATCGATGCGCTTTCGCTCGCTGCCGCGGCCGAGCTCGATGGCCGGTCGGACAGCATCACCAGGGCCAATAGCGCCATTACCAATCTGGTCAGCAACAAGACCCTGCTTTCTACATCGGGCGATCATGCACTGGTATTGGCTGATGTCACCGTAACTTACCTGACCGGAATACCCGCTTCCGATGACACCGCGATCAGTACAGCCGGTGTCGATGCCGGTGGCACAAACTGGGCCAGCACTGACCCCAAGGCGGTATCGTTTGCCGAAGTCACGGTGAATGCGTCGGGGTTGACAGACGGAGCCGGCGCGTTCGCTACAATCTTCCCGGCAAGTCTCTTCGGCGGCAAGGACAAGTTGGAAATCCAGCCGCAGGCGGTGGCCGGCTTCGTTCAATCCATTTGCGAGACGGTGCCGCTTTTCATGTGCAACCCGTTCGAGACGAGCGATCCTGCGACCAGCAAGACCATCCAGCAAGCCTTTGCATTGGGAGACACCTACGGACGAGAGTTCCGCGTTTTGAAAGTGGACTCGAATCCCGGCCCCGGCAATTTCGGGCTGGTAGACAACAACCTGAGTTCAATTCGAGACGCAATCGCGATGGGAACCTCTGGCACCTGCTACAATCGGGATGCACTCACCACCAAAACTGGCGTCACTTTGGGTCAGGTCAACACTGGCCTGAATACAAGGTTCGATCTTTACAGCGGCTCCCTCAATAAGCAGACCAAGAACTGGCAGTACCGCCCTGCGAGCAACGTCCGGAAGGGACAGAAAAACGGCTGCAGCAAGTATGACCCTGTTACCGACAATACGGCGCTACCCCTTCCGCCCGGCACCAACTACAACGACTCTAAGGGCATGTCTGACCCGATCGGTTCGCAGGGCTTCTGGACCAATTACTGGCAGGTCAACCACGGGGCGGCATACCCAACGGTACCAAGCGCCACAAACCCAACAGGCACCACGACCGCTCCGGCGTCCAGGTATGACGTCTACAAATATGAGATTGCTAAAGGGCTGGTCGACGACAAATCAACCGCACCCACGAAAGAAACTGGCACGCCGTCTTGCTACAAGGGAGATGATCCAACACCCGATCCCGATCGCCGCCTGCTCAACATGGCGATCGTCAACTGCCTCGCAAACCAAGCCAAACTGAACGGGCATGTGCAGTTGAAGCCAGACGGCTATGTGAGCGTGTTCGTCAACACCCCGATCCAGAAGCAGGACAACACCAAGGACCCCGAAGATCCTTCAGCCGGCGAGAAGCCAATCAGCCTGGAGATCGTCGACGTCGATGGTGGGTTCGCCAACAACACCCTTGTCGATAAAGCCTTCCGAAACGAGGCACAGCTCTACCGGTGAAAGGCGCCAAACTCGCGCGGTGTTCCTCGCCATTCTTTCAACGCCGAGCATGGCTGACATGTCGGGGGGTGGGCCGCTATGCCGGCGGCGCCTTCGTCACCTTCGAGACCGACAAGCGCCAGCGCCTATGGGATCGGGTGCAGGGAAAGGTAGGCGGGCCGGTCCCGAAAGGGCTCAGGAGCGACAAGGCTGAATGGCTGAAGCCGGGCCTCGTCGGTCGCGTGCGGAAGGGCGAGGAGAAGCTCCGTCACGCCAAGCTGCTCGATTTCCGGGATAAGCAGTAGCCAGCCGGTCTTGCTCATAAGCCGAGACTTATGCAACATCCGCCGCATGCGCGATTGTGATCTGACCGAGCGGCCCGGCAAGGGGTGGACTCCGTGGAAGGAAGGACCAGTCGACGGCGCACATCGTCCTTATGCCGTTGCACCATGCCGGGGATCAGGAAGGCTGGGATGGCACCAGAGCCTACAACAAGACCGGGATTGACTGGACGTCGCGATCCTTGATGCCATCGTCCACTATGACGCTGGCATGCCCGGAGTAGGCCCTGTCGAAGCAATCGCAGAAGGAAAACGGAAGCGTACAAGGTTCACGCCAGCGACGTCTAAGCTTCATTAGAATGTCTGAATAAACCCTTTCTTTACATATAAGTGATTTCTAATCCGGGCATGGCCCGCAATTTGTTCAGCCGAATTCGGTTTGCAATAAACGGTATATGCCGGGATACATACGCAAACGTTGCGATCATCTTCGCGCTCAGCTTACCGATCGTTGTTGGTGCGGCGGGGTTCGGTATTGAGACCTCCTTCTGGTACTATAACAGCTTAAGATTGCAGGCGACCGCCGACGCCGCTGCCTATGCCGGCGCGCTCGAACAAATCTCAGGGTCCGACAAGCCGACGATCGTCGCGGCCGCAACCCAGTCGGCCGCATCAAACGGGCTCGGCTCCGGCACGATCGTCGTCAATACGCCGCCCGCGTCCGGGTCGAACACGGCGAAGAAGGCGGTCGAGGTGGTCGTCGGCCAGAATCTCGACCGGATGTTCACGTCGCTCTTCACCCAGGGCCAGGTTCCCGAACAGGCGAGGGCCGTCGCCCTGATCACCAATGCCTCCAAGGCCTGCATACTCGCGCTCGATCCCTCCGCTTCGAAGGCAGCTCTGTTTTCTGGCAACACAAGCGTGAAGCTCACCGGCTGCTCGGTGATGGCCAACTCGATCGCCTCGGACGCCTTAAAGCTCCAGGGATCGGCGAGCCTCCAGGCCGATTGTGTGGTTTCGGCGGGTGGCGTCTCCCTCAGCAACCCCGTCACCACGGTCTGCCCCGCGCCGATCACCCAGGCGTTGCCGGCCGCCGATCCATTCGCCGGCCTACTGGCGCCGGCGGCTTCGAACCCCTGCCAGGACGATTCCAAAGCGACGCTAAGCCCAGGCACTTACTGCAGCGGCATGGCGCTAAAGGGCAATGTCACGCTCTCGCCCGGCGTCTATGTGGTCCAAGGGAATCTCAAGATTAACGCCAACGCTGCCATCACTGGCAGCGGGGTGACCATCTTCATGTCGGGCAGTTCGACGGTCAGCATAAACGGCAATGCCTCCGTGAAGCTCAGCGCGCCGACTTCGGGCACCTATTCAGGCGTGCTGTTCTATGGCGACAGGACCGGTAACAGCGCCTCCAGCACCTTCAACGGCACCGCGGACTCGCTGCTGACTGGGGCCATCTACTTTCCAAAGCAGCAGATCAGCTATCTCGGCAACTTCTCAGGCAATGGCGGCTGTACCCAAGTCGTCGCCGATACGATCCAATGGTCCGGCAACTCGACCATCAATCAGGATTGCGCGAGCCTCGGAATGCGCGACATTCCCGCCACACAGTCCGTCCTACTCGTCGAATAGTAGGTGATGGGTAGTGTGTGCTTTGAGTTTGCTCGGAGCGGAGCGCAACCGCGACTGGAAGCCGACGTTCGATTCAGACCGAATTACGATCCTCTCGTGCGGCCGAAAGCAGACCGCGCTTGCCAGTCGCTACGTGCTTCCGTCACGCCCTAAACCCTTTCGCTGCCTCACCTCAGTTCCTTCTGCCATTTCGGGACTATGGTGCTGGCATTCATTTTGCGTCCTACCAGCTTGCCGGTAAATCCCGGTCCTGGTCGCGTATTCTAATCAGGTAGCTCGTCGGGCGAGTGGGTGCATGGGGTTCCTCGCCCGGCGAGCGCACCTGTTTCCCACAGACACCAGTCGCTTACCCCCTCCTCAGCCGCACCCCAGCGCCGCCACCATTCTCGGGGCTGACAGGTCAGTCGGACAGCAGCTCCAGATCGCTTAGGCCTTGCCCAAAACCACGTCACCGGGGCGCCAACCAAGCTGACCTCTGGCGAAAGCGTGCGAAGGGTCGCCGGGATCATACCCAGGCTGCAACGCTATGCGGCACCGCGATGGCAGTTTGCCGGAGGGTTGCCAATAAGTCGCGGCTTATGCATTATCCCTGCGTTTCCGACATCGGAGCGCGAGTGATGCTGGCTCGAACGGGCGATTTCCCCTGCGACATCCACCGGATAGCCCGAGCCTGCGGCGTCACCCTTCACGACGCTGAAGAAAACCGCACCACCGGCCGCAAGCCGGGCCATTGCTATTGCAAGCCGGCGGTGCGCGCGATCGGCCGCGCCTATGGCGAGTCGCACCTCGCTCTGGTGTTCAAGCTCACCAATCAGACTGGCAATGGTTGCGAACTCCACGCCGCCACGCTGCAGGCCGTGTCCTACCTGGTGCGGATCGAGGCGATGCCGATCGGCTCCGAGCTCTTCGATGCCTTCGATCGGATCGACCTTGGCCATGTCCGCCGGCTGGCCAGGGTCATGCCCGGATCTGCGGCCCACAACATGGTGGCGCTGCTCTTCCCGATGCTGGCCGGCACAGCGATGTTCCAGAAGGCCGCGGCGTGACCGAGATCGAGGTCGAGGGAGTCGGCAGCTATCGCTTGCCCAACGAATGGCAGTACGGGCGCCTAGGCCGACTGCGGGGCGAGAAGCGCCACACCGCGGTCCTGGCCTTCGGGTGCGGGATGACAGTGCGCCAGTTCGCCAAGCTGCCACCAGATAGGCAGCAGGCAGTGCACGGGGCCTATCTCGACCTGATCCGGCCGCCAGAGCCCGAGCCCGTCGATAACGACGTCGTGTCGCTGCCTGGCGGCCGCTGGTCGACCGAGCTCAAAGTCAGGGTCGGGTGCTGGTTGCACCATATGAAGGAAACCCTGCCGCGCGGGCATTTCGGGCCGTGGGTTGAGAAGCAGCCCGGTCTCTCTCGCTCGAGGGCGCTGCACTGCATGGCGCTGGCCAGGGAAGCCAGCAGAGGGCAATCGAGGCGAGGGCGGCGTAGTCTTCCGCTCATTCCTCGCCGTAATAGAAGGCGGCCTTCCCGGCCTTGGTGAAAATCCAGTTCTCGCTACGATAATATTCGCCGGTGCCACCACTATAGGGAAACCACCAGCCATCATCCGTCACGACGTAGACCGGCTTGGACCCGTCGTAGATCACATTTTCCTGGTGGAAGTAGGCCGGCTTGCCGCTCGTGTCGAACAGCCATCGGCCCTCGTCAATCGGCATTGTCTTTCTCCTGAACTCACAGGCGGCAGCATAGGCTATTTCCGAGGCGGTTTCGCTATCCTGAGATCAACTGACTTGATGGCCGAAGCGATCATCCTAAGCTTTGGCTTCTGACGCTTGCGATCTTTGAGCGAAGAGAACACGGCGCTTCCCAAGGGGCTCAGCCGGTAGCCGACGGTGCCTTTGTATTCATTGGCGATACCCTGCTCGGCCAGCCCCATGGCGAGCAGATGATCTATCATCGGCTGCGCGAGACCTGGCAGCGATCCGACGGGATCAAAGTCGCCGGCAGTGCCAGCCAGGATCCTGAGCGCCTTCACCTCGTGAGGCCTCAGGCCTTCGGCAATCATGATTGCTTGTCGGTCCATTGATCCCATCCTTTTACCGGCGCTTCGAGCGGCCGTCGGGCTCGATTATCCGTCTCTCCAAATGTGTGCAATTATCGCACTTCAGCGTCTTCTCTTGGACGCCGGCCGGGCCAAGTATCGGGTGCGCGTGCACACTGACTACCTTGAGCTTGCCGGTATTGCAGATCGGACAGCCCTCACCAGAAGTCAGTGTGGCGATCTGATCTTCCAGTTTTTTTATCTGCTGCTCACGGTCGTGAATTGTTATCTGCGCATCTGAGAGTGCGATTTTTACATCGGCGAGGCTGCCATAGAGATCGGCCATCTGCGCTTTAAGAGCAGCCTTGTCGAACCCCTTGTCTATGTCTCTCAGGTCTTTGACGACGCCTATTGCCTGCGAAAGCAACGACAGTGCTGCCGCTATATCCATTTGCCCACCTCCCCGTTGTTTTTAGAACAACAGCATCTCCGACGGTCAAAAACAAGCCGGCTCCCCGATGGGCGAGTGCTTGACGATTTCAGCAGGAGGGCAAGAGAGATGTCACGCAGTTGCGTGGACATTCCGATGTGCGCGGGAGGTTGTTGAAGTTTCGTTCGGCCTAGTTCGGTGGCTGCCCGCAAACATCCATGAAGGCAAGCGCCCCCTTCGCTACCATGCTTTTGTCGGCCACCGCGTGAGCGCTGGCGGCCGATATAGCGTCGAGGTTCTTTTGCAGGCGATCGGTGATGGGCCGCACCTTGTCGCCACCGATCTGTTCCAGCTCGAACTTTAAGAGCGCTAGGTCGAGCGCGGCGAGAATTTCGACTGGCTTACCAGACCCCTTGCTGTGCAGGCCAAGCACAACAAACTCGCCGCGGCATTTGCCGCCATCGCCGCAGGGCTTCAGGTGGCAATCGCGCTGCTCAAAGTGATTTGAGGTTCCTCCCTGGCTTGCGCGCGCGAGTCGGTTGCGCGATGCTTGCGGCCGGGCTTGGGAGGGGGAAATGTTTCCGAGACTGTTGGCAGTCGCTGCGCTCACGGTCGGCGCCGTAAGCAGCGCTCATTCAATCGAAATCTCGCGAGAGCAGTGCGAACTGATCCGCCAGCAATTGGTCGCCAGCGCTACGGCCTCGAAAAACGCGCATGAAGCGGTAAGGGACATCAATCTTGGTCATGTCCGCTGTCAGGGCTTTCGTGGCAGGGATTTTCTCCACGGCCACCCTCCACCAGAAATAAGCCGCCAGCGCGCCGAAGACGGCGGTCCCCAGATTCGCGATGCTTTCCATCATTTCTTTAGCCTCACGCCAGCGCCGCCGCCATTCTCGGGAATGAACTCGACACCGGCGGCTTCGAGGGCGCGCTTCACCTTGTCTCGGGTGTCCGCATGCATACCGCCGCGCTCGTTTTCGTAGCGCGTCAGGGTGGCAGTCGTCACGCTCGCCATTTCCGCCAAGTCGCGGACACCAATCTTTAGCGCGGCCCTGGCCATTCGCATTTGGGAAGGCGTCAAATTATCACCCTGTGCTGACTAGTTGTTACTGTGTGTTGACATTAACACCGGATACAAAGTATCTATCACAGTGTAACAACTTTTCAAAGGAAAACACCATGCCGAACACACCAGTTCTGGCCGCCGGCGAAGCTTTGCCCGGCGCCGAGGGAATGATCACCGGGCGGTTTTCCCGCCGCGCCATGCTCGCCGGCCTTGCGTCCCTTCCGGCCGTAGGAGGCGCCACAGCGGCCTCTGCAGCCGCACCAGCGATTGAGCCAGAAATGACCGACGATGAATTGATGGCGCTCGATTGGGCACCATGGGAGCATCAGGAAGGGGAATTCGTTCCTCCCACGAACCAGCAATGGTACGACGAGGTCAATCCGACGCTTATCTCCATTCGGATTGCCTGGACCATCATGTACAAGACCAAGGCAGAGCTGATCGCAATGCTCGGCGGATTGGACAACGAAAAAGGCGCCGACGAAGACAAGACGATGGCTGTCGAAATGTATGAACGGATCGCCCAAGCCGCAGAACGCATCGATGCACTGCATGACGTCCTGCACGGCGCCGGCTCGCGTTTGATGATAGCGGGATTGAATGTGGGGCATACATCATGAGCGAGCTCCTGACACGCCGCGCCGCCCTTGGCGCAATAGCCTCCATTTCGGCCACCGGAGCCGCCACGGCGGCAATCGCCACATCTGGCGAGGCAAAACCCGAGAAGCCCATGACGGCGCGCGAGCGCTACGACTTCCATCTGGCGGAACTGCACAAGGCCGCCGAGGAGATCAATCCCCGGATCGCCTACTGGGATGACATCAGCGACCTTGGAGGGAACGGCACCTCCGGCTGCCCGGTGGCCATCGTTGCCATGTGGCGCACCGGGCGATACGAAGGCGACGGCATCTATGAGGCCAAGTATTGTGGGCGCTACAAAGTCAGGCTCCAGGAGGGTCTACAGGACGGAAAACGCGTGTTCACCGTCAACGCCACTCCAGACAACGGGCGGAAAGGCAGCCGCATGGTGATGACGGAGGACAAACTGGAGGGCTTTATCTGCAATCGTGTCGATGCGCCGAAGAAGGTGGCATGACCATGACGAGCCGTCGAGACATCCTGAAAACCATCCCCGTGGCAGGCTTGGCCGCGATCGTTCCAGCCGCGGCCGCCACAGTGACGGAAACGGACGAGACCCGGGACGCGGAGCTTCTGCGGCTCGAGACGGAGTTCATCGGCGCGCTCCACTGGTGGGACCAAGCGACAGACGCAACCGCAGCGGTCGAGCTGGAATATGAGGCGGGAAGGGCGACCTTTGCCCGTCTACTCGGCGTCGAGGGTGCCGAGGCGAAGCGCGCCGAGGCTGCCAGTGCCCTTGCTGATCAGATCCGCGATACCCGGCCCAAGACCACGGTCGGGCTCATGTCGAAGCTGCGCGTGTTCGAACGTTGGAACTTCGAAGATGACGAGATCGCCCCGGTCATCATGGCCGATGCCAAGGCGATCGAGGGCAACCAAGGCTGAAAAGTCAAACGCGTTTGACAAAGGCTCGGCGGCTTCGCTTTCGGGCCTTTTTCATGTTGCCAAATCTCAGCCAATAGGAACATATTCCCGGCGCGGCGATTTCACACTCTGAGGCCGCACCATGTCCAAGACCATTGCCGACGCCATTCGCAGCCGTGAGACGTTCTACGTCACTTGCGGTCATCCCATGTGCAGTCATTCCATCCAGATCGATATGGAGGCGCTTGGCGCCCGCCTGGGGCTCGAGCATGGGGCTATGCACAATGACCTAGTGAAGGTCTTTCGGTGCGATCAGTGCAAAAAGGCGGGCAGGGACCAGCGGCCGGTGTTCTTCACCTGCATCCCCGACTACGGCACGATTGATCGGAAGAGGATTGGCATTGGCACCGAACTTGGCACCGGACAGGCAGGGAAGGGTGGGGACGAGGTAGGATGATGGCTCGCGAGCGGCAGAGAAAAAGCGGGGAAAACCGGGCTAATCGGGACCGCCGATGACGGCGCGGGATGGCTTTCACCACGTTTCAAGACCGGTGCCTTAAACCGCTCGGCCATCCCTCCAGTGACTGCCGGCCACTGCTCTAGTGTGCCCGGCGAAGGCCTGTCAACCGGCTTGGCTGAAACGGGCCTTTGCCGGCGCCCTGGGACCAGACGAGCGGCGTCACAATCTTGCCCGGTTCCGGCCACAATCGGTTAATACCGTGATAAACAATTCCTGCGCACAAAGGATCGGGGTCCGGGACGTCGTTGGCATTGTCGAGTGAGTGCTTGGCTCTTCTGATGGTCGGATACGACGTCTTGGGTTGAGACTTTAGGGGACAATCAAGAATGCAGGCTGTGACGCACCCGCGTCTTCGTCACGTTGCCGCGGTTGCGTTGCTTGCAGCGTCCGCTGCATTGCTTGCCGCTTGCGCGTCGCAGCCCGAGCCGAAGGGGATGGTCTACAAGAAGACCCGCTCCAAGGAATATTTCGCCGAGACCGAATATGGCGTGAAGGCCAGTCCGCGCGCTGCCTTCATGCGGCGCGGCGGCGGCCGCGACCAGCTTGGCAAGCCCTATCAGGTGCGCGGCAAGTGGTATTATCCCAAGGAAGACAAGAGGTACGCCAAGGTGGGTCTGGCCTCGTGGTATGGTGACGCCTTCCATGGCCGGCTGACCGCCAACGGCGAAGTCTACGACATGGCGCATCTGACGGCGGCGCATCCGACCATGCCGCTGCCCAGCTATGCCCGCGTCACCAACCTCGAAACCGGCAGTTCGGTGATCGTGCGCGTCAATGACCGCGGCCCATACCATGAGGGCCGCATCATCGACGTCTCGGAGCGGGCCGCACAGATGCTGGACTACGACAAGGTCGGCACCGCAAAGGTGAAGGTCGAATATGTCGGCCGCGCCCCGCTCGACGGCAATGACGACCAGTATCTGATGGCCTCTTATCATCCAGGCAACCGCATACCGGATCCATCGGATGGCCTGCCGACGGGCGTCATGGTGGCCATGAACGGGCCTTCGCCGAGCCTTCCGATGGGCGCGGCCGCCGTGCCGTTTCCAGGTCAGTTGACCGATGCCGCGACCCCGGTCGAGGGGCAGATGTCCGCGCAGCCGGTCTTCGGCGATCTCGCGCTGCCCGATTTCGGACCGATCGTGCCGGAACGGCCGGAGATCGGCTTGCCGCCGCAATCGCCGTTCGCCATGGCCTCGCTGTCCTATGCCGATGAACGCGTCCATCGCGCGGATGTCTTTGCCGCTCTGGACGAAAGCGGCATGGCGCCCGCCGACATCCTGCGGTCGTGGAAGAAGACCAACTCCCGAGCGGCGCCGTCCAGCTCCGACTATGTCGCCGCCGGCACGTTCGACGATGCCACCCAAGCCGAACGTGTGGCCTCGGCGCTGAAGCCCTTCGGCAGAATAGAAATCCAGCGCTCCGATCTCGACGGCAATGACTGGTATGCGGTCAACCTCTATCCGGACGGCCATGGCGGCCTGGACGAGTTGTTGAAGGCGGCCTGGTCGCACGGCGCGCCCGACGCGCTGGTCGTGCGCGACTGATCCAGGAGCCGGCTTTCCGCCGGCAGTTGATCCCTCGCCGAAAAAGCTCGATAGTTTCGGCACGCCGGAGGGGCCGGCCAATGGGTCGCGTTTCATGCAGTTTCGCTTGCTACAGCCTTTCGCCGGGTTTTTTCTCCTCGGCCTCCTGCTTACGCTTTCGCCGGCCCAAGCGCAGCTTTTCGAAACCAAGGCCGCACAGGCCTTCATGATCGATGCCGACACCGGCACGGTGCTGTTTTCGAAAGATGCCGACAAACCCATTCCACCGGCCTCGATGGCCAAGCTGATGACGATGGAAGTGGTTTTCAACGCCCTCAAGTCCGGTCGCCTCAAACTCGACGATACGTTCGTGGTCAGCGAAAACGCCTGGCGCACAGGTGGCGCGCCGTCGGGGACCTCGACGATGTTCGCCAAGCTCAAGTCGGCGATCCGACTCGAGGACCTGATCCAGGGGGTGACCGTGCAGGCCGCGAATGACGGCTGCATCATCATAGCCGAAGGCATGGCCGGATCCGAGGACAATTTTGCCAGGGAGATGACCGAACGCGCGCGCCAGATCGGCCTCAAGACATCGACTTTCGTCAATTCGACCGGACTGCCGGCCGATGGCCAGCAGACAAGCGTGCGCGAGTTGGCGCAGCTCGCCCTGCATCTGTGGCGCGAATACCCGGATTACTATCGCTACTATGGCCTGAAGGATTTCACCTGGAACAAGATCTCGCAGAGGAACCGCAACCCGTTGCTGGCGATGGACATCGGGGCCGACGGCCTGGCTGTCGGCGCCAGCGAGACATCCGGCTTCGGCATCGTCGCTTCGGTCAGCCACGACGGCACGCGGGTGATCGCGGCGATGAGTGGACTGGCCAATGACAAGGAGCGCGCAGAAGAGGCGCGCAAACTGCTCGACTGGGGCGTTCGTTCGTTCGAGAAGACCGAGATTTTCGCCAAGGACGAGGTGGTCGGCGAGGCCCAGGTCTTTGGCGGTGCGAAATCGGGCGTGACGCTGAAGGCAAAAGGTCCGATCGACATCTTCCTGCCGATCACCAACCGCGACAAGCTGACGGCCAGGATCGTCTATACCGGCCCGGTCGCCGCACCGGTGGAGGAGGGGCAGCCGGTGGGCGCACTGCGCGTCTGGATCGGCGACACGCTGAGCCAGGAGACACCGCTGTTCGCAGCCGAGTCGATCGGCGTCGGCACGCTGCCGCAACGCGCGCTCGATGCCGTCAAGGAATTGGCGATCGGCTGGCTGCGATAGCACCGACGGCATGGACGTTTCCCCGAACGCGGACTATCTAGAGCGCAACAATCCACTCAAACAGGAATAAAGGCCTCTCGGTTGGCGCGCGGATTTTTCATCACCTTCGAAGGCGGCGAAGGCGCAGGCAAGTCGACACAGATCGAGCGGCTGGCCACAAAGATGCGCGCCAAGAAGTATGATGTCCTGCGCACGCGTGAACCGGGCGGCTCGCCGGGCGCCGAAGCAGTCCGGCATGTGCTGCTTTCGGGCGCCGCCGAACCGTTCGGGCCGAAGATGGAAGCGCTGCTCTTCGCTGCCGCGCGTTCCGACCATGTCGAGCAGGTCATCCGCCCGGCGGTCGAGCGCGGCTCCATCGTGCTTTGTGACCGCTTCCTGGATTCCTCGCGTGTCTATCAGGGTGTTACGGGCGGGATCGATCCGGCATTCATGGCCATGCTGGAACAGGTCGCCATCAACGGCATGATGCCCGACATGACACTGATCTTCGATATCGACCCGGCCGAGGGTTTGAAGCGCGCGACATTGCGGCGTGGCAGCGATGCCGCCGCCGACCGCTTCGAAAAGGAGACGCTGGCCATCCACCAGGCCCGCCGCGAAGCGTTCCTGGCGATCGCCGCGGCAGAGCCGGAACGCTGCATCGTCGTCGACGCGTCAGCCGACCCGGACACGGTGGAGGATGTCGTCACGGCGACCGTGTTTGCGGCATTGGAGGCAAGGGCGCCCGAGCGCAACATGCAGGTCGTACCGGTATGATCTTCGAACGCATCGCGCCGGAACAACATGATACGCTGGACGGTGTGCCGGAACCCTCCGAAACAGCGCGTCTGGTCGGGCACGGGCAGGCCGCCACCATGCTCGCCGCCGCCTATCGTGCGGGAAAGCTGCCGCATGCGCTGATCTTCGCCGGGCCGGTCGGCATCGGCAAGGCGACGCTCGCCTTCCATCTTGCCCACCACCTTTTGAAGCATCCGGCCTTCGACCAGGCGCCCGGAAACCTTGCGGTTCCCGATCCGGCCTCGCCGCTGTTTCGCCAGATCGCCACCGGGGCGCATCCCGGGGTGCTGCATCTGACCCGCCCCTTGAACGACAAGACCAAGAGCTTCAAGACCGTCGTCACCGTCGACGAGATCCGCAAGGTCAGCCGCTTCCTGTCGCTGACTTCGCACGACGGCAGCTACCGGGTGGTAATCGTCGATCCAGCCGACGACATGAATGTCAATGCGGCCAATGCCTTGCTGAAGAATCTCGAGGAACCACCGGCACGGACCCTGTTCATTCTCATCGTCCATGCGCCGGGCAGTCTGCTGCCGACGATCCGCTCGCGCTGCCAGGTGGTTCGATTCACGCCGCTCGACGCCAACGAACTGATGGCAGTGCTGGAGACAGCGGACCCGCCACCACCCGACGATCCGGCCGCGCGAGCCGCGCTGGTCGAGCGGGCTGGGGGAAGCGCGCGCAGCGCGATCCTGCTGACGCAGTATGGCGGGCTGGAAATCGCGCAGACGCTCGATGGCCTGGTGGCGACGGGAAAGAGCGATATTGCCGGTGCCTACCGCCTGGCCGAGGCCGTCGCGGGCAGGGACCAGGCGATCCAGTTCGACATCTTCAACCGCCGGGCGCTGGACCTTCTGTCGGACGCGGCAAGCCAGGCAGCGCAGGCTGGCGATCTCAAGCGGGCCAAAACGCTCTCCGATACTTGGCATGAGGCCTTGGACGCTATATCTGAGACGGACACCTACAATCTCGACAAGAAGCAGCACGCCCTGACCATGATCGACCGCCTGAATTCTGCAATGCGAATGTGACGGCCTTTTTGGTGCATGCCGTTGCCCCAATGCCGGGGCCACTTTTGGGCGGCATGCATTGGTCTCGGGATGGCAATCGCCATTCCGATGCGATATCCACCGCCACGGCTTCCATTCAGACATTCATGACGGTTCATTCATGTCACGCGACACATTCTACATCACGACCGCGATTTCCTATCCGAACGGCAAGCCGCATATCGGCCATGCGTACGAGCTGATCGCCACCGACGCGCTTGCCCGTTTCCAGCGACTCGACGGCAAGCAGGTCTTCTTCCTCACCGGCACCGACGAGCACGGCATCAAGATGCTGCAGACGGCGAAGAAGGAAGGCATTTCGGCGCGCGACCTGGCCGACCGCAACTCGGCCGAGTTCAAGCGCATGGCGACCGCGCTCAACGCCTCCAACGACGATTTCATCCGCACCACCGAGGAGCGGCATTACGCGGCTTCACAGGCGATCTGGAAGGCGATGGCCGCCAATGGCGACGTCTACAAGGGCGGCTATGCCGGCTGGTACTCGGTGCGCGACGAAGCCTATTACGGCGAGGAAGAGACCGAGGTCCGCCCCGACAATATCCGCTACGGGCCGCAGGGAACCCCGGTCGAATGGGTCGAGGAAGAGAGCTATTTCTTCCGCCTGTCGGCCTACCAGGACAAGCTCATCGCGCTTTATGAAAACCAGCCCGACTTCATCGGTCCGGCCGAGCGACGCAACGAGGTGATGAGCTTCGTCAAGTCGGGACTGAAGGACCTGTCGATCTCGCGCACCACATTCGACTGGGGCGTGCCGGTACCTGGCGACGAAAAGCACGTGATGTATGTGTGGGTCGACGCGCTGACCAACTACATTACCGGCGTCGGCTATCCCGATGAAAAAGCTGACAATTGGCGGTTTTGGCCGGCCGATGCGCACATCATCGGCAAGGACATTGTACGCTTCCACGCGGTCTATTGGCCCGCCTTCCTGATGTCGGCCGGCATCCCGCTGCCGAAGCGCGTCTTCGGCCACGGCTTCCTTTTCAACCGCGGCGAGAAGATGTCGAAATCGGTCGGCAACGTCATCGACCCGTTCACCATGGTCGAGCATTACGGCCTCGACCAGGTGCGGTACTTCTTCCTGCGCGAAGTGCCGTTCGGGCAGGACGGCAGCTACAGCCATGAAGCGATCGTCAACCGCACCAATGCGGATCTGGCCAATGGTCTCGGCAATCTGGCGCAGCGCTCGCTGTCGATGATCGCCAAGAACTGCGGCGGCGTGGTGCCGAAGCGCGGCGATCTGGCGGAAGCCGACAAGGTGATCCTCGATCAAGCGGTCGACGCTCTCGCCACCGCGCGCAAGGCAATGGCCGAACAGGGCATCCATCTGGCTCTGGCGGCGATCTTCGGCGTGGTTGCGGAAGCCGACCGGTATTTCGCCGGACAGGAACCCTGGGCGCTCAAGAAAACCAATCCCGAGCGCATGGAAACGGTGCTGTGGACGACCGCCGAAGTGGTGCGGCGCGTGGCGGTTCTATGCCAGCCCTTCATTCCGGGCTCGGCCGGCAAGCTGCTCGACCTCTTGGCAGTGCCGGCGGACAATCGCGATTTCGCGCATGTCCACGCCGACCATGCGCTTGTGTCCGGCACGGCGCTGCCTGCGCCAGAGGGCGTGTTTCCGCGCTATGTCGAACAGACGGACGCGGACGCCTGATGCTCGTCGACAGCCATTGTCATCTGGACTTTCCGGACTTCGCAGAGGAGCGGGCGACCATTGTCGCCCGCGCCAAGGCGGCCGGCATCGGCCGTATGGTGACGATCTCAACACGCGTGAAGCGGTTTCAACAAGTCCTTAAGATTGCAGAGACTTTCGACGAAGTCTATTGCTCGGTTGGCACCCATCCGCACAATGCCGCCGAGGAGCTCGACGTCACCGCTGCCGACCTTGTCCGCCTGTCCGCTCACCAAAAGGTGGTGGCGATCGGTGAAGCGGGGCTCGATTATTTCTACGACAAGGCACCACGCGATGCGCAGGCGCAGGGTTTTCGCGCCCATATCGCCGCCGCCCGCGAGACCGGGCTGCCTCTCGTCATTCATTCGCGCGACGCCGACGACGACATGGCCGCCATTCTCGAGGACGAGACCGGGAAGGGCGCCTTCCCGTTCATCCTGCATTGTTTTTCGTCGGGACGGCGGCTCGCCGAGGTCGGCGTGTCGCTAGGTGGCTATGTGTCGTTCTCGGGCATCCTGACTTTCAAGAACTCGGTCGAATTGCGCGCCATCGCCGCCGATGTGCCGCACGACCGGTTGCTGGTCGAAACCGACGCGCCATACCTTGCGCCGGTACCGTTTCGCGGCAAGCGCAACGAGCCGGCCTATGTCGCGCAGACCGCCAAGGTTTTGGCGGAGACGATTGGCGTCACCGCGGCTGAAATCGCCGCGGTGACGACCGACAATTTCTTTCGGCTGTTTGGAAAGATGCCACGCCCGGACCAGCGGGCACCCGAGGCATGAGCGACCGGCTGCGCCTGACCATTCTCGGCTCTGGATCGTCGCCAGGCACGCCGCGCATCACCGGCGACTGGGGCAATTGCGACCCCGCCAATCCCAGGAACCGGCGCATGCGCACGGCCGCGCTTGTCGAGCGCATCGCCGCCAATGGCAGCCGCACCACGGTCGTCATCGACACCGGGCCGGATTTCCGCGAGCAGATGCTGATGGCTTCAGTCAGGCGCATCGATGGGGTGATCTACACGCATCCGCATGCCGACCACATCCACGGCATCGACGATTTGCGCGGCTATGTGCTGGAACAACGGCATCGCATCGACATCTATGCCGACGAGCCGACCATGCTGCGGCTGCGCGAGGCGTTCGGCTATTGCTTCGAGACGCCGCCAGGCAGCTCCTATCCGCCGATCGTCGACGCCCACATCATCGACCATGCCAGGCCGGTTGTGATCGAAGGAGAGGGGGGTGCCCTCACCTTCGAGCCGCTGCCCCAGATCCATGGCGACATCATTTCGCTGGGTTTCCGCATCGGCGGGCTCGCCTACTGCCCCGATGTCAGCGACTTTCCCAAGACCACCGCCGAGCGGCTGCGAGGCCTCGACATGCTGGTCATCGACGCTTTGCAATACAACACGCATCCAAGCCATCTCTCGCTTGGCCAGGCGCTGGACTGGATCGAGGCGCTTTCGCCTGGGAACGCCGTGCTGACGCACATGCACGTGCCGCTCGATTACACCGCCGTGATGACCGAGACGCCCGACAACGTCGAACCGGCCTATGATGGCATGGTGATAGAAATCCCATACGAGTCAGAACGATAGAGACAGCAGTTCAGCCGGCTGTTCCAGTCGCGTTCGTGGGTTCGAGGTTGTGACGTGCCGGCATGGTGCCGTTCACGATGTTTGCCGCCACTGGCCGAAACCGCAGCAATTCTCGAGCTACGCCCCATGCTCTAGTTCCATAATCTATCTTATGCGACTTTCTGCCATAAGTCGGTGGATGGCGAAATGCGATGCCACGCGCGCGCTTGCGTCGCGCCCCGCACGCAATCTGCATACCTCTGGCAATTTTCAAATTGCGCCCAAACCTTCACTTACAGTTCTGGCGGCTTGGGGTATGCTGAAGGAACTTGGGATGGAGATTTTGCAGCATGGCGAAGTTCGTCTTCGGAATGAACCTGTCCCTAGATGGCTACGTCGACCACCAGGCATTTGGGCCTGATGCCACGCTCTTCCGTCATTGGATCGAGCACGTGCGCTGCCTGACGGGCAGCGTGTACGGTCGCGGCATGTACGAGGTCATGCGCTATTGGGATGAAGACCATCCGGAGTGGACGCCGGATTTACGCGAGTTCGCGGCGGCATGGCGACGGCAACCGAAATGGGTTGTCTCGCGCTCGTTGAAGTCGGTCGGCCCTAACGCCACGCTTGTCGCTGATGACACGGAGGCTGCAATACGCAGGCTGAAAGATGAGCTGACAGGCGAGATTTCGGTTTCCGGACCAGACATGGCGCGAAGCCTGACCGGTTTCATCGATGAGTATCGACTCTACTTCCATCCTGTCGTGCTCGGTCGCGGCAAGGCGTTCTTCGCCGGCCCCCGGCCACCACTCCACCTCGTGGCCAGTGACCGGATCGGCAAGGACGTGATCCGGTTGACATACGTTCCTGCCTGATCAGGGCCCTCAATGTCCCAGCCAAAAGGTGCCTCAAAGCCAAGACCGACGGAACCCTCCGGACGGCGATTTCGGCAATGGAATCCGACCGGCGAAGCAATTACCCTGCCCCAAACTGCTCATCAGGCTTCGGCTGGATTCAAGGCCATCAGAAATGACCACTCGATCTTCCTTTCTCGGCCTGCCCGATCGCCTCGCCGATGGCACGGTGCCCCGTGCGGTGATCGTCGGTGCCGGTCACGGCAGCACCTATCCCGGCAAAGACAGCGGCGGCCACGCCTTGGCCGCCGATGCCATCCGTGTTGCAAGCCAGGATGATGCTGCGCTCGTCGAGCATTGGGATTTCGATCTCGGCGGCCCGTTGTTCGACGGCAGGCCGATCTGCTGCGTCGACGCCGGCGACATCCTGACCATCATGCATGACAATGCCGGCAACCGCGCCCGGATCGAGGCGAAGACGCGCGAAGTCCTGTCATTGCCCGCCGTGCCCATCCTGCTCGGCGGGGACGATTCCGTGGTCAGTCCCTTCCTCGCCGGCTTCGCGGATCACGGGCCTGTCTGGATCCTGCAGATCGACGCCCATATCGACTGGCGTGACGAAGTGCATGGCGAACGCCACGGCTACTCCAGCCCGATGCGCCGGGCGAGCGAGATGGCGCATGTCGCCGGCATGGTGCAGGTCGGACTGCGCAGCGTCGGCAGCGCACGCCTCACGGAGATCGAAGCGGCGCGGCACTATGGCAGCCGTTTCGTCACCGCCCGCGAGGTCCACGCCCAAGGTGTCGAAGCGGCGCTCAGCCATATTCCGGAAGGCGCGCGGGTCGTCGTCACCTTCGACTGCGACAGTCTCGACCCAGGCTTCATGCCTGGCGTGGCCGCGCGTACGCCTGGCGGCCTCACCTATACGCAGGTCATCGATCTCATCGCAGGCCTCGGCAAGCGGGCGAGGATCGCTGGATTCGATCTTGTCGAGTTCTATCCGCCAGCCGACATTGACGGCCTGTCGGCGCTCATCGCCGCGCGCCTTCTCGTCAATGTGATCGGCGCCGTGGTCCGGCAGGTTTGAAACCCGACCTGAGGTCGAATATGCCCCCTGTCCGGTCTGCAGGAAACTTTACCGAGGCCCCTGCTCCAACCTGATCCGGTAACTCAACGAACGCTTCGCGCCCGGCGCGATCAGCATCAGGCCCGGCTTGTCGATGAACTCTCCATCGAAATCCAGCGGGCTGGCAATGCCGTGCCAAGGCTCGATGCACAGGAACGGTGCGCCGCCGGGTTTGGACCAGATGCCCAGTTCCTGAAGTCCCTGCCACGAGACCTCAATCGCCGGACCGTGACCGGCGCCGTAGCGAATGCTGTTGCTGGCCGGCCGGTCCATGATCACGGCGTCGTCCTCGAAAAGCCCTTCGGAGAGCTCGAGGATATTGCCTTTGACAGGCGTTGGCTGCGGCGTCGCGGTGAGCAGGCCATCCTTCAGCCGGCGGATCGGCGCTGGCTCGTCATCGGAAAAGATCAGCCGATAATCCGTTTTGGCCACACCGGGCAGAAGTGGCCAGTTGAATGCCGGATGCGCCCCGATCGAGGCCGGCAACGGCTCGTCGCCGGTGTTGGTGATCTCTAATCCTATGTCGAGTTGACCCTCGCCCAGCGTATAGGTCACAGCCAGGCGGAATGCGAACGGGTAGTGCGTTCGGGTTTCCGCGTCATCGGCGAGCACCAGCGTGCAGGATCGAGGCCCCCTCTCCGCCCAGGCAAATGGCATATCGCGGGCGAAGCCGTGCTGCGTCATCGGATAGGTCTGGCCGCGATGGCGCAGTTGATCGCCCTTCAGCCGGCCGACGATCGGAAACAGCACCGGTGAATGGCGCCGCCAGGCTGGTCCGGCCTGCCACAGAAACTCAAATCCTTGCGCATCCCTCAGCGAAACCAGTTCGGCGCCCTGCCCGGCAATGGTTACCGATATACCGTCGCCGTGAAGCGTCAGGCTGTCCGGTTCCATTTGTCCTCGTGGTCTGTCTGGCATGGCCGGCAGGTTAGCAAATGGCCGGGCGTGAACTCAAGGCGGCGGACGGCGTTTGCATTTCACACAGTCGCGATGAACGTCGATGGCGCCAAGGGCCAGGCGCCCTTTCGAATGAAAATGGCCGGAGGTTTCCCTCCGGCCACGGCAGGATGCCAGATGTTGCCTGCTACGGTTCGGACTATTCCCGCTCGCCGGTGAAATTCAACAGCAGCTGGAAGATGTTGATGAAGTTCAGATAGAGCGAGAAGGCGCCGAAGACGGCGAGCTTCTGCCGCGACTCCGCATCGAAGTTCTCCGCATACTGCTCCTTGATCGTCTGCGTATCCCAGGCGGTCAGGCCAATGAACACGGCGATGCCGATCACCGAAATGGCGAACTGCAGCGCGGTCGAGCCGAGGAAGATGTTGACAATGCTGGCGATCACCACGCCGATCAGGCCCATGATCAGGAAGGACGATAACTGGATCAGGTCGCGCCTGGTCGTGTAGCCATAGAGGCTGGTGGCACCGAACATGGTGGCGGCGATGAAGAAGGTGCGCGCGATGCTGGTGCCGGTGAAGACAAGGAACACCGAGGCCAGCGACAGGCCCATGACGGCACAAAAGGCCCAGAACATTGCCTGCGCGCTTGCCGCCGACATGGTCTGCATCTTGAACGAGAACAGCAGCACGAAAGCGAGCGGCGCCAGCATCACCACCCATTTCAGCGGGCTGGAAAAGATCGGCACATAGAGGGCGGGCGTCGACGACACCAGCAAGGCGACAAGGCCGGTAACCACCAGGCCGAGGCCCATATAATTGTAGACGCGCAGCATGTGCTGGCGCAGGCCCTCGTCATAGACGGCTCCGGCCCGGGGGCCCGTGTCCACGCGGTATCCAAGATTGGGCGTATTCATTTTCAGGTCTCCTTTGTGGATGGGTCAGTAGAGTGTTCTGGCGAGCGTTTCGGCGGCGCGGTCGAGATCGTGAACCTCGCTCTTCGCGACAACCGCGTAGGCGACATCGCCGATCTGGAAGTAGGCCGAGGAGATATCGCCGGAGGGCGCGACGGTCGGTTTGACCACATCGAAAGTGCCCGGCCGGATCGCGAACAGCGACACCAGGCCCATCTCCTTCGTTTCAACCGCAATCTCGACACTCGGGCCGAAGCGCGACGGATAGATCTGCACGTCGCGGACTTTCCAGTCCTTCGGCAGCGATGGCATGACGATGGCGGTGGCGGCGCGGATCTCGCCGGCATCGTAATTGGGCGCCTCGGTCTGCGAGGGCATGTTTTCGCGCAGCAGTGTCGTCCTGTGTGCCTGCACCGCCTCGTCGACATAGGCGGGCGGCTGCGGCGAAGCGACCACCTTGGTCACCGACATCGGCCCGACAATGCCGTTTGCCAGCCAGCCGGCGGCAACGAAAGCGGCGACCGCCGCCGCGCGTTGCAACATGCCGAAGACTCGGCCCCGGCCAAGTCCCCTCTCCAGCCGCCGCGCGGCATCGGCAGTCGTGGGTCGCGCCATGCCCTCGGAGCCGGCCAGCGCCACGCGCAGTTCGTCGCGGGTGCGCAGATCGGACATCACGCGCGCGGCCGCTTCCGGACGCGCGGACAGGAAAGCTTCGACCTCGATGCGACGGGTGACATCGAGCTGGTCGTCGACATAGGCGTCGAGATCTGCGTCCGTAACCGGGTCGACAAGAGCGGTCATGAGTCACCTCCCACGATCCTGAGATGATTTTTGCCCCGCGCCGGCGCCTCTTCCAGCTGGCGCAGGGCCGCGCGCGCCCTGCCGATACGCGACATCAGCGTGCCCAGCGGCACGCCGCTGGCATTTGCCGCCTGCTGGTAGGAGAGCCCCTCGATGGCGACCAGATGCAGCGCCGAGCGCTGCTCTTCCGGCAGGCTGAAAAAGGCTTCGCGCACCTGCGCCAGGCGCACGGAATGTTCCTGCGGCGCCGGCGTGCTGCCGTCCGCCAGATATCCGGCCTGTTCGAGACGAGCCGCTTCCGAGCGGCGCGAGCGCATGCGGTCGATGAAGGTATTGTGGACGATCGACAGCAGCCATGCCCGCAGGTTGCCGCCGGAGCGGAAGGTGCCACGACGCTCATAGGCGCGCACCAGCGCGTCGTGCACGAGATCCTCGGCCTCGACGCCGTCGCGCGTCAGCGAACGCGCGTAGCGCCGCAGCGACCCGAGTTGTCCTATAATGTCAAAGCGTGGCATCGACGGTTTCATGCCCTGTTTACGGAGCATGTGGGGATTCTAATCCCGGCGGCTGTCTTTTTCTTCGCCGATCCAGCGCTGCTCTTCAGTCCCGACGCGGACTTGCCCGTTTGGGAGCGCTCACGCCGCAGGCGCGCAACACCCATCTGCGGCCGTCGCTGCGAAAATCGGTGATGCTCAGCGGCTCGATGTCGATTTTCCAACCGGCGGCAAGCGGCGCGCTGAGAACATGCAGGATCGCGGCGCGGATGACGCTGGCATGCGTCACGGCGATCGTGTGACCACGTTCGGCGATCAATCGATCCATCAAACCAGCGGCCCGTTGGGCAATTTCGGCCAGCGATTCACCGCCATGCGGGGCCGCATTCGGATTCGTACGCCAGGCGACGATCTCATCCGGGTGTAGCGCCTGCACCTCGTCAAAGCTCTTGCCTGCCCATCGTCCGCAATTCTGGTCCGCCAGCGTCGGATCGACAGACGCATCCAGCGATAGCGCCTCAGCGGTCTGACAGGCGCGAAGCGCCGGGCCCGTCAACACACGGTCGGCGCGACGCAGCGTCCCGCGCATCGCCTTTGCCAATGTCAGCGATCGTGGCTCCAGCGGTTCATCCGAAGGAAACGATCCTTTCCGGGTCGTCGCCGCGGCGCCGGCGCAGATCATGGTCAGACGGACGAGCATGGAGCATGCTTTCTCTGAAGTGGGTGGAAGCTGCACCAACAGGTGCCGCTTTTCGTGTCGGCGCAGCAAAACCGCTGGTGAAACCTGGCCAATTTGCGTATCACTCCGCCGCGCCAACGGAACCATAATGATGTTCGAAGACCTGCAGCCAGCTCCCGCCGACAAGATTCTTGCGCTGATCGGGCTTTATCGCGCCGATCCGCGCCCTGGCAAGGTCGACCTCGGCGTCGGCGTCTACAAGGATCGCGACGGCAAGACGCCGGTCATGCGCGCCGTGCGCGAAGCCGAGAAGCGGCTGCTGGAGGGACAGGATACCAAGACCTATCTCGGCCTTGCCGGCGATACCGCTTTCAACACTGTGATGGCCAAGCTCGCCTTCGGTCCGGGTGCGGACCTGTCGCGCATCCGTGCGGCGCAGGCGCCTGGCGGCTCCGGCGCGTTACGGCTGGTGGCCGAACTGCTCAAGCGCACACGATCGGACGCGACGGTCTGGGTCTCCGATCCGACCTGGCCGAACCATATGCCGGTGATGCGTGCCGCAGGCCTGCAGATTCGCGAATATCCCTATTTCGATGCAGCCTCGGGTGCGGTTCGTTTCGACGACATGCTGGCGGCATTGCGGACGGCAGACAGCGGTGACGTGGTGCTGCTGCATGGCTGCTGCCACAACCCGACCGGCGCCAATCTGGATGTGGCTCAGTGGGAGGCCGTCACCGATCTCATCGTCGAGCGTGGCTTGCTGCCATTTGTCGACATCGCCTATCAGGGCTTTGGCGACGGCCTCGAGGCCGATGCGCTCGGCTTGCGGCTGCTGGCCGCGAAAGTCCCGGAAATGGTCGTCGCATCGAGTTGCTCGAAGAATTTCGCCGTCTACCGTGATCGTGTCGGCGCGGCGATGGTCCTGGCCAGGGACGGCGCGCACGCCGACGTCGCGATGAGCCAGATGCTGTCGGCGGCGCGCGCGATGTATTCGATGCCGCCGGACCATGGCGCGGCCGCGGTGCGCATCGTGCTGGAAGACGCCACGCTGCGTGCCGACTGGGAAGCAGAGTTGGAAGAGATGCGCCTGCGTATGCTGAGGCTTAGGGTCGCGTTCGCCGAGGCGCTGCGCCGGCAATCCAATTCCGACCGTTTCGACTTCGTTGCCAGCCATCGCGGCATGTTCTCCAGGCTTGGCCTCACGGAAGCGCAGGTCGAACGGCTGCGCGCCGAGCATGCCGTCTACATGGTCGGCGACAGCCGCATCAACGTGGCGGGCCTGCCCGAGGACGGCATGGATGACCTCGCCAAGGCGATCGTTTCCGTGCTGGACTGACGAAGCGGGTACGGTGCAACTGTGGACAAGCCCCCCTCGCCGGCTGACAGCGTTGGCCGCGCGGCGGTTCGCGCGATAGCATCCGCCGCATGACGCCATCGAACGACATTTCACGCCTGATCGAGATCATGGCCGCGTTGCGCGCGCCGAAGACCGGCTGCCCGTGGGACATCGAGCAGAATTTCTCCACCATCGCCCCCTATACGATCGAGGAGGCCTATGAGGTGGCGGACGCCATTGCGCGCGGCGATCTCGACGACCTGCGCGACGAGCTTGGCGATCTCCTGCTGCAGGTCGTCTACCATGCCCAGATGGCGCAGGAGGCCGGTGAATTCGCGTTCCCTGACGTGGTCCAGGCCATCACCACCAAGATGATCCGCCGCCATCCACACGTCTTTGGCGACGAGAAGGCTCGCAGCGCCGGCATGGCCAAGGGCATGTGGGAGAAGATCAAGGCGCAGGAGAAGGCCGAGAAGCGGCAAGCCCGCCTCGCGCGTGGCCTCGACCCCGAGGACAATGGCAAGGGATTCCTGGACAGTGTTCCGGTCGCCCTGCCCGCCTTGACGCGAGCCTTGAAACTTCAGGAAAAGGCCGCCCGTGTCGGCTTCGACTGGAGCGAGGCTGCTCCCATCCTGGACAAGATCGAGGAAGAGATCGGGGAGTTGCGCGAGGCTCTGGCCAAGGGTGAAACGGCTGAGATCAAGGACGAGTTCGGCGACATGTTGTTTGCCGTCGTCAATCTTGGGCGTCACCTGAAGCTCGATTCGGAAGCGGCGCTGAGCGGCACCAACGAGAAATTCCGCTCACGCTTCCACTATGTCGAGCAGGCCCTGGAAAAGACAGGCGGCTCGCTGGAGGAAGCTACCCTGGAGGAAATGGAAGCGCTCTGGCAGGAAGCAAAAAACGCGAAGTAGCACTTCTTCCTGGATTGCTGCGCGTTAGCCATTGTTTCTGCGGCGCAATCGGCTTTCGATCTCTTCACGGGCGCTTTGCGTGGCCCGGAGCGAGATGGTGGCGCTGCCGTCGTCATTGTCGGTTCGCGAAACGACATCGCCATTGCGGTAAAGCCAATCGAGAAGGCCAAACTGGGCCGGCTCGATCGTCACCGTCAGATCTCGCAGCTCGCCGGCCATCCGCGTTTCGATGATCGCCTTCAGCGCATCGATGCCTTCGCCCGATACCGCCGATACGGCGATTGGCGGCTCCTTGCCGCCGCCGGCGCCGTCGGCGAGCAGCCGTTGCCTGTTGCCTTCGTCCAGCAGGTCGATCTTGTTCCAGACTTCGATCACGCGCTTGGTGTCGCTGGCGTCGACGCCGAGGTCGGCGAGGATGCGTTCGACATCTTCGGCCTGCGCCGCCGTATCGGGATCGGAAATGTCGCGCAGATGGATAACGAGATCGGCCTCTACGACCTCTTCCAAGGTCGCGCGGAACGCCGCGATCAGATGCGTCGGCAGGTCCGAAATGAAGCCCACCGTGTCGGAAAGAATGATCGGCGTGCCATGCGGCAGCCGCACGCGGCGCAGTGTCGGATCAAGCGTGGCAAACAGCATGTCCTGCGCCAGCACCCCTGCCCCGGTCAGCTTGTTGAACAGCGTCGACTTCCCGGCGTTGGTGTAGCCGACGATCGCCACCACTGGAAACGGCACCTTCTTGCGCTTGGCGCGATGCAGGTCGCGGGTGCGGCGCACCGTTTCCAGCTCGTGCTTCAGCTTTATGATCTTTTCCTGCAACTGCCGCCGATCGGATTCGATCTGCGTTTCACCGGGGCCGCCGAGGAAGCCGGCACCGCCACGCTGACGCTCCAGGTGGGTCCAGCTGCGCACCAGGCGGCCCTTCTGGTAGTTGAGATGGGCAAGCTCGACTTGCAGCGTGCCTTCCTTGGTGCGCGCCCGCTCGCCGAAAATCTCCAGGATCAGCCCCGTGCGATCCAGCACCTTGGCGTTGAATTCCTTCTCGAGATTGCGCTGCTGTACCGGCGTCAGCGGATGGTCGACGATGACCACTTCCGCATGCCCTTCCTTGACGATCCCGGCGAACTCCTCGACCTTGCCGCTGCCCAGCAATGTCGCCGGACGCGGGTCGTTGACGGTGACGACCGCCGTATGGATCAGATCAAGGTCGATGGCGCGGGCAAGGCCGACTGCTTCGTCGTGGCGCGCCTCGGCCGAGCGTGTCAGCCGGGGACGGCTCGTGTCATCGTCATTGCGCGGTTGGCGGGAAAGCACAGGCACAATGACAACGGCCCGGGTCGGGGCTTCCGCTTCCGTCCCGGGATGATGCGCTGATTTTCCGCGAACCGTGCCGTCCGCGTCTCTCTCACGTGCCAATCAGGCGCCCTGGCTTTCCTCGCCATCGAACATCTGAACCGGCTGGCTCGGCATGATCGTGGAAATGGCGTGCTTGTAGACGAGCTGGGAGTGGCCGTCGCGGCGCAACAGGACGCAGAAATTGTCGAAGGAGGTGACCACGCCGGTCAGCTTCACGCCGTTGATGAGGAAGATGGTGAGCGGGTTCTTGCTCTTGCGAACTGAATTCAGGAACAGGTCCTGAAGGTTTTGCGATCGTTCCGCCATTGTTTTTGTCTTTCGCCGATCCCCTTCGGTTTGCAGCCAATGCGCCAAATTACCGGGCACATGTCAAGCGCGCAAACACCCTCTTGCCGTCAGTAACGACAAGCAGAACGAGATATATTGATGTTCATTCCACCTGTGCGGTTATCAGGCTGGACTTTTTTCCGCAATGTCAAAAAAGGCCTGCCGCAACGAAAGTGTTATTGAGCCGGGGTGTCCATTGGCTATGGGATCACCGTCAATGGTCACGATCGGCATGGCAATAGTCGTCGCCGAACTGATGAATGCTTCGCGAGCCGCCTTGGCCTCGGCAACGGAAAATCCACGCTCCTCGATCTTCAGGCCGAGCTTTGCCGCGACTTCGAACATGGTGGTGCGCGTGATGCCGCGCAGAATGCCATGTTCGGCCGGCCTGGTGACCAGAACGCCATCCCTGGTAACGATCCAGGCATTCGACGAGCCGCCTTCCTTGACGTTGCCATCCGTGTCCACGAACCAGGCTTCCTGGGCACCGGCTTCCCTGGCCTTCTGCTTGGCCAATACATTGGGCAGCAAACCGGTACTCTTGATGTCGACGCGATCCCAACGGTTCTCGGGCACGGTGATGACCGCGATACCCGTCTCGGCCCGTTTCGTGCCGGCGGCAGGATCCGCCTTCTTGGCGGTCACCACCAGAGCCGGCTTCGTGTCCGCCGACGGAAAAACGAAATCGCGGCTGGCGACCCCGCGCGTCACCTGGACATAGACCAGGCCGTTGGCGACATGATTGCGGTTGACCACTTCGCGCAGGATCAGCGGCAATACGTTGCGCGTCACCGGCCAGGCGATCGACAGTTCGGTCAGCGAGCGGTTCAGCCGGGCAAGATGGCGGGGCATGTCGACGATGAAGCCGCGCGCCACCTCGCAGACCTCGTAGACGCCGTCGGCGAACTGATAGCCGCGATCCTCGATATGCACGGAAGCGTCCGCATGAGCGACGTAGCGCCCGTTGACATAGGCAATGCGCGGCATTGGCGACCCCTGGAAAATTCTCGGGCCTTCTTATGCGATTCCGCCGCCGCCGTAACCGGCAAATGCTTGGCCCAGGCGCGGCCGATGGACGCCGCGCGTCAGACGCCCAGCGACTTCAGCTTGCGATGCAAAGCGGAGCGCTCCATGCCGATGAACTCGGCCGTCTTCGAGATGTTGCCGCCGAACCGGTTGATCTGGGCGATCAGATAGTCCTTTTCGAACTGTTCGCGTGCCTCGCGCAGCGGAAGCGCCATGATGTGCTGGTCCGACTGGTTGGGCGTGCGCGGCATGACATCGCCGATTTCGGACGGCAGCAGATCCGCGGTGATCGGCGCGTCGACATCCTCGCCGCGCGCCAGGATCATCAGCCGCTCGACGTTATTGCGGAGCTGACGCACGTTGCCCGGCCAGTTGTGCGCCTGCAGCACGGCCAGCGCATCGTCGCCGATGCGGCGCGGCTTGATGCCGGCTTGGCGGGCGATCTGCTTCATGAAATTGTCGACGAGATAGGGAATGTCCTCGCGCCGTTCGGCCAGCCCTGGCACCATGACCGGAACCACGGCGAGCCGATGGTAAAGATCCTCGCGGAATCGCCCGTCGGCGATCATCGCCTCCAGGTTCTGCGAGGTTGAGGAAATGATGCGGACATCGACCTTGACCCGCTTTGTACCGCCCACCCGCTCGAACTGCTGTTCGACCAGCACGCGCAAAATCTTGTTCTGCGTTTCGCGCGGCATGTCGGCCACTTCGTCGATGTAGAGAATACCGCGATGGGCTTCCTCCAGCGCTCCCACCTTGCGCTCGACTCCGTTCGATTCGGTGCCGAACAGTTCGATCTCCATGCGTTCGGGCGTGATGTTGGCGGCGCTCAGCGTCACGAACGGCGCGCCCTTGCGGGCCGAAAGCGTATGGATGGCGCGCGCTGCCAGCTCCTTGCCCGAACCGGAGGGCCCAACGATCATCACGCGGCTGTTGGTCGGCGCGACACGCTCGATGGTCTGGCGCAACTGGCTCATCGCCGACGACATGCCGATCAGGTCGAAGGTCTCGCCGCTACGCAGCTTGAGATCGGAAACCTCGCGGCGCAATTTCGAGGTCTCGAGCGCACGTTCGGCGATGAGGATCAGCCTGTCGGCCTTGAACGGCTTCTCGATGAAGTCATAGGCGCCGCGACGGATGGCGGAAACCGCGGTTTCGATGTTGCCGTGGCCTGAAATCATCACCACGGGCAGGTTCGGGTGCATGGTCTTGATCTCGTCGAGCAACGCCAACCCGTCCAGGCGCGAACCTTGCAGCCAGATGTCCAGGAAGATCAGCCTCGGCGCTCGATCGGCGATGGCCGCCAGGGCGCTGTCGGCATCGAATGCCGTACGGGTTTCGTGACCCTCGTCACTCAGGATGCCCGCGACGAGTTCACGGATGTCTTCCTCGTCATCGACGATGAGAATATCAGACGCCATTACCGACCTTTTCAGTTTCTCTTTCGTGGTCCGCCCTGCTTTCGCCCCGCGGCAGCGTGCCGGCCGCGGGCGGCAGGATGATGCTGATCATCGCGCCGCGCCCGCCATGGAAGTCCGCAGGCGCGTCATGGAGTTCCAGCCTGCCGCCATGGTCCTCCACGATCTTTTTGACGATAGCGAGACCAAGCCCGGTGCCCTTTTCGCGTGTGGTCATATAAGGCTCCAGCAATCGCTGGCGATTCTCGCGCGGCAGGCCTTTGCCATTGTCGATGACGTCGATGCGAATCGCGCCATTCTGGCGCCCGGCTTGAATCCGGATTATGCCGTGCGAACCGTCGTTCTGTTCCAGCCCGTCGATCGCCTCGGCGGCATTCTTGATCACGTTGCCGAAGGCCTGGGCCATCAACCGGCTGTCGAAAGTGCCCTTGAGCGGCTCATTGCCGAATATCCGCTCGAAGGTGATGTCGGCACGGCTGACTTCGACCAGGAAGGAAGCCTCGCGCAGCGATTCGCGCAGGTCGATGGCCTTCATCTCGGGCTTTGGCATGCGCGCAAAGGCCGAGAACTCGTCGACCATGCGGCCGATATCCTCCACCTGCCGGATGATCGTGTCGGTACATTGGTCGAAAACTTCGCGGTCCTCGGTGATGACCTTGCCGTAGCGGCGCTTGATACGCTCGGCGGAAAGTTGGATCGGCGTTAGTGGATTCTTGATCTCGTGGGCGATGCGCCGCGCCACGTCGGCCCAGGCGGACGAACGCTGGGCCTGAACCAGGTCGGTAATGTCATCCACCGTCACGACGTAGGACTTTTCCTCGGAGCCGTCGTCGCCGGCCTCGATGGTGACCTGCACATTGAAGGTCCGCTCGGCGCCGGCGCGATAGAAGGTCACCTGCTCGCGATAGACGGGCTTGCCGGACTTACGGCCGATCTCGAAGACGCGGCCGACATGAGGCAGGATCGCGGAAAGGTTCTGCCCGAGTGCCGCGCTGGCGGAAATGGCCAGCATCGATTCGGCGGAACGGTTGACGATGGTGATGATGCCGTAGGGGTCGACGCCGATGACGCCGGCGGTGACACCGGCAAGCACGGCTTCCGAAAAACGCCGCCTCTCGTCGATCAGATCCTTCGCCGACAGGATCTCGTTGCGCTGTGATTTGAGCTCCAGCAGCATCTTGTTGAACGTATCGCCGAGCGAGGCGACATCGCCATCGGATGGCCGCACCGGCACCGCGACGTCGAGATTGCCGGTCGCGACCTCATCGGCAGCGCCGATCAGCTGACGGATTGGTCGCACCAGTCGGTCGGCAACGGCTATGCCGGTCCAGATTGCCGACAGGATGATGATCAGGGTCAGCGACAGATAGGGCAGCGCGAATGCCACTTGCGAGGTGCGCCTGTTGTCCTCGAGATTGCGATACTCGTCGGTGTTGGACCTGACGATCTGCCGCGCCTTGATCACCTCTGGGTCGACCAGACGGATGGTGTAGAGATAGAGGCCCTCGATCTCGCGCAACTTGACGATGGCGCCCATGATGTTGCGCGTGCGCGGCTCGATCAGCACCGGCTTACCGTCGGTGGCGGTGGCAACCGCTCCTTCCGGCGGTTCCGGCATGGCGAAATCGGCATCGGTCTTGGCGCTCATGACGAAGGAGCCGTCGGGCTTGATCAGCGCGGCGTGCGCCAGCGAGCGGCCCACGGCTTCCTTGTTCATGAGGTCGAGAAAGCCGGTGCGGTCGAGGCCGTAGAGCGTTCGCGACGCATCCAGATCATAGGCCATCGACAGCGTCGTGCCCTGCAGGTTGCGGGCGTTTTCCTGGACATAGGCATCGGCGATCGACAGTGACGAATTGACGATCGTCTTGGTGCGAATCTCGAACCAGCGATCAAGGCCGATATCGAGCGTGATCGAGGCGATGATCGCCACCATGATGGCGGGAATGGCGGCAACCAGCGCGAACATGGCAACGATGCGCACATGCAGCCGGGAAGCCGCCTTGCCGTGGCGGCGGGCCATGACGATGCGATGCACCTCGCGCCCGACCAGCGCGATGAGAACGAGCACGAAGGCGGCGTTGAGAGCGATCAGCGCCCACGTCGCCTTGGCATCCGGCGCGATCGGTGTCGCACCGACCAGGATGGCGAACGAAATAGCCGCCATGATCAGGGCGCCGACGACCGCGATCACGCCAGGCAGCGCCAGCAGCCGGCGTCCGTCGCGCGCGCCGGGTTCGCTGAAATGCGGTTGGTTGGGTACAGGTGTCCGCGGAGCCATGTCGCCGTGTAGAGCCAGTGATTGCGTCCGATCTATGCAACGCATTGTGGCGATTATGCAACAAGTGTGACCAAGGCGGGACTCTTTCCCCGTTCGGTCCCCTGAAAAGATCGTGTGCCTGGCGTCGGCTCAGGTCTGGCGGGACGACTTATAGACGTTGACGCCCAATTCACGAATCTTCTTGCGCAAGGTGTTGCGGTTGAGGCCCAAAAGCTCCGCGGCCTTGATCTGGTTGCCGCGGGTTGCCGTCATCGAAGCCAGCACCAACGGGTATTCGACTTCGGATAGAATACGCTCGTAGAGACCGGCGGGCGGCAATTCGCCTGCGAAGGAGGCGAAATAGCGCTGCAGGAAGTGCTCCACCGCCTGGCCGATGGAAAGATCGTCGGGAATGAGGTTGCCGGCGCCTGGCACCACCGGGCGTTCCCCTGTCTTGAGCTCCGCCTCGATGATCTCGGCGGAAATCTCGTCCTGCGAATAAAGCGCGGCGAGCCTGCGAACGAGGTTTTCCAGCTCGCGCACATTGCCTGGCCATGGATAGCGCTTCATCAATTCGATGCCGCCGGAAGAGATACGCTTGGTCTGCAGCCCCTCCATCTCGCCAAGCTTGAAGAAATGGCGCACCAGATCGGGTACGTCCTCGGAGCGCTCGCGCAGCGCCGGCAACCTGAGCGGCACGACGTTGAGACGGTAGAAAAGGTCCTCGCGGAAGAGGCCCTGGTTGATCAGCGTGCGCAGGTCCTTGTTGGTGGCAGCGACGATGCGCACATCGGTCTTGATCGGCGTACGGCCTCCGACCGTCGTGTACTCGCCCTGCTGCAGGACGCGCAGCAGGCGCGTCTGCGCCTCCATCGGCATGTCGCCGATCTCGTCGAGGAACAGCGTGCCGCCCTCTGCCTGCTCGAAGCGGCCGGTCGAGCGGTTCTGCGCGCCGGTGAAGGCGCCCTTCTCGTGGCCGAACAATTCCGATTCGATCAGGTCGCGCGGGATCGCCGCCATGTTGATGGCAACGAACGGACCGCCACGACGGCGTCCGTATTCATGCAGCGCGCGCGCCACCAGTTCCTTGCCAGTGCCCGATTCGCCCGAGATCATGACCGTCAGGTCGGTCTGCATCATGCGCGCCAACATACGGTAGATGTCCTGCATGGCCGCCGAACGGCCGACCAGCGGCATCGTTTCGGGCTGCTCTTCCTGCCGGGCATCGATCTTGGGCCGCCGGGGCTCGGACAGCGCTCGGTTGACGATGTTGAGGAGTTCGGTGAGGTCGAAAGGCTTCGGCAGATATTCGTAGGCGCCGGTTTCGGAAGCGCGGATCGCCGTCATGAACGTATTCTGGGCGCTCATGACGATGACGGGCAGTTCCGGCCGCGCCTTCTTGATGCGCGGCAGCATGTCGAAAGCGTTCTCGTCCGGCATCACGACGTCGGTGATGACGAGGTCACCCTCGCCGGCGGCCACCCAGCGCCACAGCGTCGAGGCGTTGGAGGTCACGCGCACCTCGTGACCGACACGCGACAGCGCCTGATTGAGTACGGTGCGGATCGCCGCGTCGTCGTCGGCGACGAGAATATTGCCGCGAACGGTCATTTGCGGTCTCCTTCGCCGTCTTGATCGGCGCCCAGCGCCGTTTCCTTCCAGGCCGGCATCAGGACCCGGAACGTTGTCGCGCGCGGCGTCGAATCGCATTCGATGATGCCGCCATGTTCGCCGACGATCTTGGCGACCAGTGCCAGCCCCAGCCCCGAGCCGTTCGGCTTGGTGGTGATAAAGGGATCGAACAGGATCGGCAGGATATCTTCCGAGACGCCGGAACCATTGTCGCGCACGCAGAACTCCAGCGGCAGCGATACACGATCCTGCGTGCCCGGGACCGAAACCCGAATACCGGGCCGGAAGGCGGTGGACAGCACGATTTCGCCCTGCGGATCGCTGCCAATTGCCTCGGCGGCGTTCTTGATCAGGTTGAGGAACACCTGGATCAGTTGGTCGCGGTTTGCGAATACTGGAGGCAATGATGGATCATAATCCTCCAATATCTTGATTTTCTTCGCGAAACCGTTCTTTGCGATTGCCTTCACGTGATCGAGCACAACATGGATGTTGACGGGATAGCGATCGATCGGCCGCTCGTCGGAAAAAACCTCCATACGATCGACCAGCGACACGATACGGTCCGTCTCGTCGGTGATCAGCCGCGTCAGCGCGCGATCCTCATCGGAGGCGGACAGTTCGAGCAGTTGGGCCGCCCCCCTGATGCCGGAAAGCGGGTTCTTGATCTCATGCGCCAGCATCGCCGCCAGGCCGGTCACCGAGCGCGCCGCGCCGCGATGCGTCATCTGCCGGTCTATCTTGTCGGCCATCGACCGCTCCTGGAACATGACCACGACGGAGCCCGGAAACTCCGGCACCGGCGCGACATAGAGATCGACGACCTTCTCGATGCCGAGGCGGGGTGACGAGACGTCGACCCGATACTCGTTGACGGGCGCTCGGCGCTCGCGCACCTGGTCGACCAGCGTCAGCAACGGGCTGCCGAAGGGTATGAGCTTGGACAGAGTGTTGCGCGCCAGCATGGTCGCGCTGGAGCGAAAGAAATCCTCGGCATCGGCGTTGGCGAAGGTGATGAAGCCTTCCTCGCTGATCATGATCACCGGGCGGCGGATCGTGTTCAGCACGATCTGGGCGGCATCCGCCATTTCAACGCCCTTGCTAGCGGTGGCGGTCATGCGGCACTCCGCAGGTTCATGGTTTGCGGGTCGCGCGAAAACACATCGCGCAGCAAGGCGATGACACGGGCTGGTTCGAACGCGGTCATTATCGCCTTTCTACTGTCGCCAGCGACGCCCCCGGCATGTCGATCGAGATACCAGCCCAGATGCTTGCGCGCCTGACGCAGGCCGCTCTCGGTGCCGTAAAGCGCCAGCATGTCCTCGTAATGGGCAACGACATAGTCGGCGAGCGCTTGCGGGGTCTCGGGAATGCCGGGCGAAAATGCCCCGGCGGCAGCCGCGGCGATGCTGCCGGCGACCCACGGCGCGCCGTAGTGGGCGCGGCCGACCATCACTGCGTCGGCGCCGGACTGTTCGAGAATAGCGGCTGCCTCACTTGGGTAGCAGACATCGCCATTGGCGACGACCGGGATGGATACGGCCTCCTTGACGCGAGCGATGGCGCGCCAATCCGCCTTGCCTTGGTAGAACTGGCAGCGTGTGCGGCCATGGACCGTGACCATCTTGACGCCCGCCTGCTCGGCACGGCGCGCCAGGACGGGAGCGTTGAGTGCCGCCTCGTCCCAACCCAGCCGCATCTTGACCGTGACCGGCACCTTGACCGCGCCGACCACGGCCTCGATCAGCGAGAGCGCGTGGTCGAGGTCCAGCATCAATGCCGAACCGGCATAGCCACCGGTGACCTTCTTGGCCGGGCAGCCCATGTTGATGTCGATGATGTCGGCGCCCTCGCCGGCGGCGATCCGTGCGCCTTCGGCCATATGGATCGCCTCGCGGCCGGCAAGCTGCACCATATGGACGGGCAGGCCGGAATGACGTATGCGCAGGTCGCAGCCGGCCCTGCCCTTGGCGAGTTCGCCGCTGGCCACCATTTCGGACACGACTAGGCCGGCGCCATGCGCATGGGCGCGCTGCCTGAACGCCTCGTCGGTAATCCCAGACATCGGCGCGAGGAAGACGCGGTTGCGGATTCTCACACCGCCGACGTCGAGAGGCGCGGCCAATCTGATCAAGTTAACCATGCACAAAAACCAAGCATGTCCATTCGCTGCACATTCTCTAGCCAGATCGAGAGAAATGTGCAACGCGGAATGACGCCACATTAAGGCGCAATTGGGAAAATGCTGGCCTTCGGCCTTGGCCGCGACTAGGACCAGACTAAATGATTGGCGCAACTGAAAAT
Source organism: Mesorhizobium sp. ESP7-2 (assembly GCF_020164715.1). Taxonomy (NCBI): domain Bacteria; kingdom Pseudomonadati; phylum Pseudomonadota; class Alphaproteobacteria; order Hyphomicrobiales; family Phyllobacteriaceae; genus Mesorhizobium; species Mesorhizobium sp. ESP7-2. Next base: position 6,257 of record NZ_JAIUGQ010000040.1, on the reverse strand, counting down.
CAGGCTTCGGATCCGGGTGGCAAAGTCGCGGTGGTTATCGTCGCGGCCGGCCGCGGCGCGCGCGCCGGGCAGGCCGATGGCCCGAAGCAATATCAACGAATTGCCGGCCGCGCCGTCATCGCTCGTGTCATCGATATTTTTCTGGCGCACCCGCTCATCGGCCGGATCGTCGTGGCCATTCATGCCGAGGACCAGGAGCTTTTTCGGCAAGCGGTGGGCACCGATGCCGATCGGGTGACGGCAATCGCCGGAGGCGCCACCAGGCAGGATTCGGTTCGGCTCGGGCTGCACGCGCTAAGAAGCTACGCGCCGGACAAGGTCCTCATCCACGACGCCGCGCGTCCCTTTGTCGACATGGATCTCATCGACCGCACGATCGCGGCCATCGGCGAGCGTGAAGGCGCGCTTCCCGCCCTGCCCGTTGCCGACACGCTGAAACGCGAATCGGCCAGCGGCATGGTCGGCGAAACAGTCCCCAGAAACGGGCTGCACGCGGCGCAAACGCCGCAAGGCTTTCCCTTCCTCGCGATCATGACGATGCATGAAGAAGCCTATAACCGAGGCAAAACCGACTTTACCGACGACGCGTCGATTGCCGAATGGATGCAAATGCCGGTGAAGCTCGTTCCCGGCTCGCCGGACAATATCAAACTCACATGGGCACGGGACATCGCCATGGCGCACCAGCGACTTTCCAGCGAGCGGGCACACTTCCCCGATATCCGCACCGGCAACGGCTATGACGTCCATGCCTTCGAGCCGGGAGACCATGTCACGCTCTGCGGCGTCGCCATTCCGCACGACAGGAAATTGTCGGGCCATTCCGACGCCGATGTCGGCCTGCACGCCCTGACCGACGCGCTGCTGGCGACCTGCGGGGCCGGCGACATCGGCACGCACTTCCCGCCGTCCGATCCGCAGTGGAAAGGCGCTGCGTCGCGGATATTCGTCGAACATGCGGCAAGACTGGTGCGGGAGCGCGGCGGGCGCATCGCCAATGCCGACATCACGCTGATCTGCGAGGCACCGCGTGTCGGCCCGCACCGCGAGGCGATGACGGCGGTTCTTTCCCTGATGCTGGGCATTTCCGCCGACCGAATCTCGATCAAGGCGACAACCAACGAGAAGCTCGGCTTCGTCGGCCGCGAGGAAGGCATTGCGGCGATCGCCACCGCCAGCGTGGTGTTTCCCGGCGAGGTTCCGGAATGACCGACAGCGGCCTGGCAATCGCCCTGCTCGAGGCCTGCCGCGAGCGCGGCATCATGCTGGCGACCGCCGAAAGCTGCACCGGCGGCATGATCATCGCCGCGCTGACCGACATCGCCGGTTCTTCGGCCGTGGTCGATCGCGGCTTCATCACCTATTCCAATGAAGCTAAGATGGACATGCTCGGCGTGCGAACAACCACGCTCGACGCGCATGGCGCGGTTTCCCGCGAGACAGCCATCGAGATGGCAAAGGGCGCGCTCACCCGTTCACGCGCAGGGCTGACCCTGGCCGTTACCGGCATTGCCGGTCCAGGTGGCGGTTCTGCCGAAAAGCCTGTCGGCCTGGTCTGGTTTGGCGTTGCGGTGAACGGCCAACCCGTGACGGCCGAATACAAGCTGTTTGCCGACAATGGCCGTGACTTCATCCGCCGGCAAACGGTCGACCATGCGCTCAAGCTCGGCTTGCAGACGCTTGGCGGGAGTCAGGCCGCCGGTGTCTTGCCGTAGATGACGTCGGCGCGCTTTTCGAAAGCCTCGGCGAACATGCGGAAGGCACGGTCGAACATCGTGCCCATCAGCGCGCCCAAGATGCGGCTCTTGAATTCGTAGTCGATGAAGAAGCGCACGACACAGCCGGCACCGTCTGGCTCGAAACGCCAGACATTGCTCAGATATTTGAACGGGCCATCGATGTATTTCACATCGATGGCGTTCTCGTCGGGCTTCAGCAGCACCTGCGTGGTGAAGGTCTCGCGGATCGCCTTGTAGCCGATGCTCATGTCGGCGACGAGGATGGTGCGTCCGTCACGCTCCTTGCGCGAACGAACCGTCAGCGCTTCGCAAAGCGGCAAGAATTGCGGGTAAGTCTCGATGTCGGCGACCAGCGCGAACATCTGCTCAGGCGTATGGGCAACGCGGCGGGTGGCTTCGAATTTCGGCATGAACCCGGCTCTAGAGCGCGTCGCGTCGAAGACGCATCAGAGCGATTTCGCGAGCTGCGCTTCGCGCGCCGCGCGCAGCCTGGCGAAATCGTCGCCGGCGTGATGCGACGAGCGCGTCAGCGGGCTAGACGCCACCAGCAGGAAACCCTTGGTCTTGCCGATCGTCTCGAAGGACTTGAACTCCTCGGGCGTGACGAAGCGGATCACCGGGTGGTGCTTCTTCGATGGCTGCAGGTACTGGCCGATGGTCATGAAGTCGACATTGGCCGAGCGCAGATCATCCATCAACTGCAGGATTTCGTTCCGCTCTTCGCCCAGACCCACCATGATGCCGGACTTGGTGAAGATCGACGGATCAAGTTCCTTGACCCGCTGCAGCAGCCTGATCGAGTGGAAATAGCGGGCGCCCGGCCGGACCTTCAGATAATTCGACGGCACGGTTTCGAGATTGTGGTTGAAGACGTCGGGCCTGGCCGCCACGACGATCTCCAGCGCGCCGTCCTTGCGCAGAAAATCCGGCGTCAGGATTTCGATCGTCGTCAGAGGCGTTGCCGCCCGAATCTCACGGATGACATCGGCGAAGTGCTGCGCGCCGCCATCGGCGAGATCGTCGCGGTCGACTGAGGTGATGACGACATGTGTAAGGCCCATCTGCTTGACGGCATGCGCGACGCGGGCCGGCTCGTCTGGATCGAGTGCGGTCGGAATGCCGGTGGCGACATTGCAGAAGGCGCATGCGCGCGTGCAGATCTCGCCCATTATCATGAAGGTGGCGTGCTTCTTTTCCCAGCACTCACCGATGTTCGGGCAACCGGCCTCTTCGCACACGGTCACCAGCTTGTGGGATTTGACGATCTCGCGCGTCTCGGCATAGCCCTTCGACACCGGCGCCTTGACGCGGATCCAGTCCGGCTTGCGCAGGACTTCCTGGTCGGGCTTATGCGCTTTCTCGGGATGCCGCAGCCGCGGCGCGTTGGCGATCGTGTCGAGGACAATGACCATCTGAACCCTGGCTTTTTTCTCGCGACCGCCCGTCGGCGATCGTCACTTTCACGTCATCTAGGACTTTTCAACACAAAGAAAAAGGCTGCAGCGGCGCATGCCGCCACAACCGTTTTCGCATAGCCGGAGCGATATCGACTAGCGGCGCACCAGGCGACCGACCCAGATCAGCAGGCAGGCACCGATAAAGCCGGTGATCAGATAGGCGGTCCAGCCTACGCCGAACACGCCGATGTTGAGCGCCTGCAGGATGGCGTTCAGCACCACAGCGCCAAGGATCCCCATGATAATGTTCATGAATATGCCGGTGTTGCTCTTCATGACCATTTCGGCCAACCAGCCTGCCAGGCCGCCGATGATGATGGCTGCGATCCAGCCCACGCCGTTCAAGTGCATATGCCTTCTCCTTGCGCCAGTAAAAATGCATCCGGAAACGAACTGCCTCGCCGTCGCGACCCTGCGGCTTTCGAAGCTGAGTCTCCCGCGGCGAATCTATCATGCGTTCAAGGCGCGGCCATAGGCGTCGAGCACGCTTTCCTTCATCATCTCCGACAGCGTCGGGTGCGGGAAAATCGTGTGCATCAGCTCTTCCTCGGTCGTTTCGAGGTTCATCGCCACGACAAAGCCCTGGATCAATTCGGTGACTTCGGCGCCGACCATGTGCGCGCCGAGCAACTGACCGGTCTTCTTGTCGAAGATGGTCTTGATGAAGCCCTGGTCTTCGCCAAGCGCGATCGCCTTGCCATTGGCTGCGAACTGGAAGCGGCCGACGCGAATATCCCAGCCTTCGGCCTTGGCCTTCGCTTCCGTCAGGCCAACCGAGGCAACCTGAGGGTTGCAATAGGTGCAGCCGGGAATCTTGAGCTTGTCGATGGCGTGAACACCGGGGAAGTTCGCAATCTTCTCGACGCACACGACGCCCTCATGCTCGGCCTTGTGGGCAAGCATCGGCGGGCCGGCGACATCGCCGATGGCGTAAATGCCAGGCACATTGGTCTTGCCGTAACCATCGACGACAACGCAGCCACGGTCCGTCTTCACGCCGAGCGCTTCAAGGCCGAGATTCTCGATATTGCCCTGGACGCCGACGGCCGAAATCATGCGGTCGGCTGATATCTTCTCGACCTTGCCGTCCTTCATCTCGACATGCGCGGTGACCGAGTTCGCCCCCTTCTCGACCTTGGTCACCTTGGCCTCGAGGATGATCTTCATGCCTTGCTTCTCGAACTGCTTTTGCGCGAATTTCGAGACTTCGGCATCCTCGACAGGCATCACAGCCGGCAGCAGCTCGACCACGGTCACGTCGGCGCCCATTGTGCGGTAGAAGGAGGCGAATTCGATACCGATTGCGCCCGAGCCCATCACCAGCAGAGATTTCGGCATCTCCTTGGGCACCATGGCCTCGAAATAGGTCCAGATCAGCTTGCCATCCGGCTCGATGCCGGGCAGCGCGCGCGGCCGCGCGCCAGTCGCCAAGATGATGTGCTTGGCGGTGTAGGTGCCCTCGCCCTTGACGCCTTTCGGCACCGGCGGCTGCGGCTCCATCGGCTTCTTGGCCGTCTTGGAGACCACGATCTCGCCGGGCTTCGACAATTTGGCCTCGCCCCAGATGACGTCGACCTTGTTCTTCTTCATCAGGAAGGCGACGCCGCCATTGAGCCTGAGCGACACTTTTCGCGACCGATCGACGACGGCCGCGGTATCGGCACTGATCTTGCCGCCGTCGAGCTTCAGGCCATAATCCTTCAGGTGATCCGAATAGTGCATGATCTCGGCCGAGCGCAGCAGCGCCTTGGTCGGAATGCAGCCCCAGTTCAGGCAGATGCCGCCCAGATGCTCGCGCTCGACGATGGCCGTCTTGAAGCCGAGCTGGGCGGAACGCACCGCCGCGACATAGCCGCCGGGACCGGAGCCGATGATGATGACGTCGTAGTTCTCAGCCACGGGTTTTTCTCCTTCAATCACAATTCCAGCATGACGCGCACGACTGACGTCAGCGCCTTGCCGATGTTTCGCGTGTTTTCGGCATCGAGGTGGACGCCATCGAGAGGTGTTGTTTGCGCCACCGTGCCAGCGTCGAAAAAGCCGCAACCAACTTCGTCGGCGAGTGCTGCGTATTGCGGTGCAAGCTGCTTCGAGGCGTCATCCCCGCCGGCGAACATCTCCTTGAAGTCGGCATTTTCGGTGCGACTGACAAGAGGCGGCGAAACGATCAGGATCTGCGGCGCCGGCCAGTCGAACGGATAATCGTGGCCACGCACGATGTCGATCAGCCGCTGGATGCCTTGCTTGGCGGCAACCGGCTTGCCATGGATCCACGGCTTCATGTCGTTGGCGCCGAGCATGATGACGATCAGGTCGATCGGCGCATGCGTCGTCAGCACCGTCGGCAGCAGCCGCGCACCGTTGCGGTCGGCTCCGGCCAGATGATCGTCGAAGGCGGTGGTGCGGCCGTTGAGGCCGTCGGCGATAACCTGGACGCCTTCGCCAAGTCCAGCTTGCAGCACGCTTGGCCAGCGATCCTCCAGCGCATGACGCCCGCCTTCGGCATTGTAGCCCCAGGTCAGCGAGTCGCCGTAACAAAGAACCGTCTTCATTCGTTCAACCCGCCTTTATGTCGGCCACATCGCGCTTCACGCGCCAGCGCACGAACAACCAATGGATGATGATCGTCACCAGGCCCGGCAGACCAAGACCGGCAACCACCGGCATGTCTCTCCTGACCACCGCGGCGCTGCTGTCGCTGTAGAGGATCAGCGCGACCAAGAGGAGAAGCAGCGCCACAAATACAATCAGCGTCCACTTTCCCGCCGTCGCCACGGCCGCGACCGGATCGTTCGTCAATTGCGCGACGAAGAAGACGAAGGTGACGACAAAAGTCACCAGTACCGAGAACATGAAGACGATGATGTATTCTTCCTCGGCGCCGGTGGCGACGGCCAACCATTGCGCGATCAGCCCGCCGGCCAACCCGGAAATGAGAAAGGCAAAAAGGCTGGTGAAGAATATCCGCACAGCCCTTTCCTTTCCTACACCAGCATGCCCATCGGGTTCTCGATCAGCTTCTTGAAGGCGACCAGCAGTTCGGCCCCCAGGGCTCCGTCGA